>JBEIHL010000077.1:0-8602 GCA_040381375.1 Opitutaceae bacterium | reverse complement strand
CGCGGTCGGCGCGCATCGCATACCCCGTGAGCGTCGCCCGCTCCCACGGCTTCACGCGCACGAGGCCGGGATTGGAACAGCCCGAGAAGGCCGCGAGCACGGGCAGGAGCAAGAGCAGGGAGCAGAGGCGGGTTTTCATGTTCCGGGTATTCAGGATTTCTCGGCCAACAGGGTCTCGATCTGTCGGCGCAGTTCGCGCTCGGTCGTTTCGCCGTGAAAACCCTGGTGGACAAAACGCACGCGACCGTCGCGGTCGAGCAGATAACTCGTGGGCATCGTCGGCACTCCCACCTGCTTCACCAGCGTCTGACTGCGGTCGTGCAGCGTCGGGAAATTCGGCGCGAGTTTCTTGACGAACGCAGACGCCGCCGCGGGCTTTTCGTCGACGCTCACCGCGGCGATCAAGAGGCCGCGCGCGGCAAAATCTCTCTGCAGTTGGGCCAGCGCGGGAAACGACGCCTTGCACGGCCCACACCACGAAGCCCAGAAGTCCACGAGCACCACTTTGCCCGCCGTCGCCGGCAACTCACCGGTGCCGAGCGACACGAGCACGGGCGACACGAGCGCGGGAAACGTGTCGCCGACCTTCACCTCCGCGCGCAGCCCGGCGAAGCTGCCCACCAACAGCGCCACCGCGAGCCACCCGAAGCGGCCGCGGCGACTCAAAGGGGCGCGTAGTCCAGGGGCGTAATCAGGAGACGACATAATGAAAAAATCCGCGGGTCTGCGCCCGGACGCGTTCCGTCACAATCAGGCCTTCCGCGCCCGGACAAGCCTGGATGAACTCGATGCCCTTCGGCACGCCGAGCACGAACGCGGTCGTCGATAGCACGCCGGCTTGGAGACAACTCCCGGCGATCACGGTCGCCTGCAGGCAGCCGTTCGCGACCGGCCAGCCGGTGCGCACGTCGATGATGTGACCGTAACGCCGGCCCTCGATCACGACGCGCCGAATGTAGTCGCCCGACGACGCCACACTCCGGCCCACGATCGCCATGCTGCCGGAAACCGTGCCGGGCTTCAGCGGATCCTCGAGACCAACATGCCAGGCCGGCCGGCCCGGCGGCGCTGACACCGCGCGCAGGTCATGCCCGAAATCCACCAGCGCGCTCGGGATGCCGTGATCGGTCGCGATCTGAGCCGCGATGTCCACCGCGTACTCCTTGCCGAACCCGCCAAAGTCGAGCGCCATGCCTGCCTCGGGCAGGAACACCCGGCCCGGCGTCCGCTGGACTTTCTTCCAGCCAACGAGGGCGCGCGCGGCGGCCACTTCGGCTTCGGCAGGCAGGCGCGGCGAATCCGCTTTGTAATTCCACAGCCGGATCAGCGGCAGCGCCGTCGGATCCAGGACGCCCTGCGTCATGAAGTGCAGGGTGTCGCACAATTTCAGCAACACCTCCATCTCTGCGTCGACCTCGACCGCCGCGCGGCCGGCCGCCGCGTTGATCCGGCTGATCAGGCTGTCCGGACGAAAACGGGAATACTTCGCCTCGAACGCCCCCACCCACGCGACGACGGCACGCTCGAACGCCGCCGCCTGGCCGTCACCCGCCGGCGCCGCGTACTGCACCTCGCAGGTTGTGCCCAGCGCCGGGAAGGAGAGCTTGCGCAACGGAATGTCCGCGCCGACCCCTTGGGCGGCGGGCTGCGGCATGCGTTGCGATTGGGAGACGAAGGCCATCGGGAATCACCAGGAAAACTTCACGCCCACCGTGACGATGTCGGCCTGGCAATAGGCGCTCTGCGGCGTCACCCCATCGGTGCCCCGCATGTCATAGCGCTCGTACGCCGCATCGAACTGCAGCGACTCGAGCGGCGTCCAGACGATCTTCACGCCGTAGGTGAGCGTGCGCAGCTCCGAAAGGCGGTAGTCGGACGAATAGAACGGTCCGCCCGCGCGAGGCGGCCCGGACACCGGCACCACCGAGGTGCCGTCGAGGCGGTAGTAATAGAAGTCCGCCTCGTCCTGCGCGTAGTACCGCACGCCCGGACGCACGATCAATTTCTCACCGAGACTCTGGAACCAGCCGGCCTCGAGCGTGTGCGAGGTGGTGTCATAGGAGTCATGATACAACCGGTAGCTTAGGTCGACCGCCCCACGCAGCGCCGGAAACGCCCGGTTGAACGCCGCCAGCCCGATCCATTTGTCGCGTTCCGCCGGCCGGTTTTCGGCGAAGGTCAGCGGCAACGAGACGCCGGGGATGATCTCGGTGTTCTTCTGCACGAGCTTGTAGGGGTCGGCCAGATACCCGCGCTGCCGGCCCCAGGTGAAATTCAGCGTGACGGCGGTCTGTGGATCGAGGAGCTGGGTGACGCCGAGGATCGCGTCGTGGGTCCGCTTCTTCGCCCGATCCGTCTGGTAGAAAACCCGGATGTCGTCGTCCGTGCCCGCGAGGCCGGCGAGCAGCGTGGTGTTCTTCTGGTTGAAGTCGGTGAGCGTGTTCACCGACCAACCGTCCGACACATAATCACTCTCGCGGCTGTTGGCGACGCCGACCGCGACATTGATCCGCTGAAACTGGCGCGACAACGCGGCGTTCCACGCCTTGCGCTTCTCGGTGAGCCGGGACAGCGGCACCTGGTCGGTGCCGGCGGGTGCGGGCTGGCCGTTGGGCGTGGCGCCGGCGATGGCGTCGATCACGCCCTCGATCTTGAGATGGGTGGCCGGGCCGAAATCCTTCTCGATCGTCGTCCCGTGGACCTCGACGGCGATGCGCCCCGCCGACTCACGGTAGTCCTGGTACTTGTAGCGGACGGATTCCTCGGTGCGCGCCAGCCGGGGCAGCAGCGAAACCAGGGCGGCGGACAAGGCGAACGCGCGGAGGTTCGACGGTGACAGGCGATTCATCGTGGAGGCGGGCGGCAAGGCTAGTTCAGAAGGGATTCGGCGAGAAAGCAGGCGCAACGGGAGAAACGTAACCATTCGTACAGGTTCCGCGAGGAGACGACTCCCAGTGCGCAAAGGTAGCCGGTTTCGGACAATTTTGACCGCGGATCGCCCAGCGCAGCATAGGCGCAACCAAAGCGGAAGATTTGAACCACTGATAGTCACTGATGGGCACTGATTCAGATCAGCGAAAATCAGTGAAGATAAGTGGTTCCACGCCTGAGAGGGAAGAAGCCAGCCCGAAGCTTCCCGCTCTGCCCGATCTCCCTGTTGAAGCGCCTCAAGGCTTCACGATCTCGACCGAGGTCACCTTGATCTGCAGCACGTGCTGTTGCGCGTTGTTCGGCGACTGGAGGGTGAAGCGTTCGATCGCGATATAGGGCGAGCGTTGCTGCAGCGCCTCGTAAAACTTGAGCAGCGGCTCCCAGTCGACGTTGCGCACGGTGAATTCCTGCGAGTGGACGGCGAACTGGCCGGTGGTCGTGTTCTCGAGGCTCCCGCTGGTCTGGATGTTTTTCAGACCCGCCTCGGTCGCCAGCCGCGGCACCGTCGTGACGAGCTGGTTGCCGTTGAGCGTCTTCGTCACATCGAGCCGCGCGGCCGTCTTCTTTGCGGTCTCCTCGATCATGGTCCGATTCTTGATCCACTGCGCCTGCTCGGTGAGTTGCAGGGACGTCGCGCGCTGCGCGGACCAAAACGCGCCGGCCCGCGTGCTGAAGGCCGACGCCCACCACAGCAGGCCGATGGCAATGAACGCGACGAGCAGGAGTTTTTCCCGCAGGACGCGACTGAGAAAGTAGGCGCGGAGGCTGCGGATCATGGCGCGGTGGCCACGGCGGTGGCGATGGGTTTGAGCGCGTCGGGCTTGAACACGACCGTGAGCGTAAACGTGGCGCGATCACCGGCCACTTGGCCGAAGCGGGCCTGCGCGCTCTGGACGGACGGCAGATTCTTCAACGTCGTCTCGTAGGCGTTCACCTGGTCGGAATTGCTGGTCCGGCCCTCGACCACCAGCGTATAGAGCCCGCGCGTCTGATCCGCGGTCATGCGCGTGAAGAGGATGTCCTCCGGCTTGCGTTCGAGTTTAGCGCTGGAGCCGACGAGCTCCGTCAGCATTTCCATCGGCAGCAGGCGCTTGGTCGCGAGATCCTCGATGCGGCTGGTGAGTTCGTGGATACCCGAGATCCGGTCGACCAGCGGCTTCTGCGCCATGTACTGCCGGACGCGCACTTGCTGCCAGGCGCGTCCACCCATCAGCGCCAGTTCGCCGATGCCGAGCAGCAGCAACGCGGCGGCGGCACCCAGCGCCACGCGCCACATCAGCACGTCGCGGCGCCGGGAATTGCGCAGCAGCGTGAGTTCCGCCTTGTCCCGCACGTCCATCACCGCGGCCGACGCAGCCGGCAGCCGGGAAACGAGTTCACCCGCGCGAAACACGATCTCGTGGTCGCTCGCGCCGGCATCCGCCACCGGTGGCGACGTGAGTTCGACCACTTGTTTGCTCCCGCCGAACTCGCGCAACAAGGCGTCGCGCACGCTCGCCCGGTCCTCGTCGGTCGGCTCGGGGGGCAGCGGCAGCACCACGACCCGGGCGGGGGCACCCTGGTCACCCCAGTGGAGGCCCGTCACGGCATCCGTACCTGGGAGCACCACGGTGGTGGCAGGCGCCAACTCGGCTCCGAGCAAGGTGGCGAAGGCGGGGAGCACCAGTTCCGAGCCGGCCCAGCCTCCGGTCTGTTCGGACGTGAAGCGACGCCGGTAGGCGGCGAAGACCAGCGCTTGCTCCTGACCTGGCCGCCAGAACGAACCATAGTACAACTGATTCAGCGGGAACGGCGATACGCTCTCAATCGCCAGCTCGATCTGCGTCGCCGCCTCGGCCGGCGTCGCACCGGGGTTCACCGGCACCGCCCGCGTAAAGAACAGCGCGTCCGGCAGAAGCGCCACCCGGGGAGGGGGCGGTCCGGCGCGAAGCAGGCGAAGCGGTGAGGCGCACATGTTTAGATCAAGGGAATCGGCGGGGCGGGCGGCGGAGGAATCTCATCATTTTCCCGAATTTCCAAGAGCGTAAAAGGATACCTCAGGCTCTGCGCCGCCGACCCGGACCCAGGCGCGGTTGGACTTGTTCCCGGTCGGGGCGTCATCTGGCCTGCGTTGGGCCGATTCTGTTGCTGCGCGGCGGTCTGCGCCCCGGTGCCCGGGGTCTGGGTCCGGCCCGCCGTGGCCGTAGTCTGCACGGTGCTGGCGCCGTTCGGAGGCGCGATCACGGTCGACAACCGGTAGCTGGTGCTGCCGTCGCGAACCGTCACGGTGATGCGCAGCGCACTGATCGTCGACGCGAACGCGCCGGAGTCACCGGTCGGACCCGCCACGCGCTGGGCGTCGGTCGGAGACTGAAAGAAGCGCGGTCCCTGGTTCCGATAAGTGCCGGTGCCGCGGAGATAGTCGCCGAGATTGCGTTGCTGCGTCTCGTCGAACTGGCCCAGTGCCGCGAGCGCATCGGGTTTCGCGCCATTGAGGTTGGGCCGCGGGAAGTCGAAGAGCGACACGTTGTCCACGAACCGCCGCCAGAGGTCGTTGGGCCGGCCGTCCTCATCGAAAAACATTTCACGCACTTTCTCGATCGCCGCGAGTTCGCTGAACGAGCGCAACGAGCGGCCGGGCGGGACGTACGGAATGGCCCCGGTCTCGTAGTTCGGCTCCACCGCCGAGGTGTAGACGTGATTGCGTTTCATCCAGCCGAGCAGCACGTCGGCCAGGCTCTCCGCGTCCGCCTGCGACAGCGCCCAATGCTTGAACAGATTCGTCAGGATCTGCGCGTTTACCTGCGGCAGCGGCAGCTTCCCGCTCTCATCCTCGAACGCGATCTCCACCACGCGGTCGTCCGCGGGAACGTAGCCGGCAAACGCGAGCGGATCGCCCCAGCCTTCGGCGGGACTGCGCAGGCCGTTGCCGGCTTCGCGGAATTCGTTCAACACGCCGAGGGTCATTTCGAGCGCCGAATAAGCCTCCTGCCGCAGACGCTTCGTGAGCAGCTCACGCTGGTCCACGAGGAGATCGACACTCGCGCGCTCCATGAAGGTCACGAGCGCAAACGTCGCGAATAACAGCGTGACCATCACGATCACCAGCACCGAGCCCCGGCGGCCGCCGGTCCGACCCCGGATCTCACTTCCGCCTGTTTCGGTGGGTGTCATCAGAACGTGGGCAGCGCGTCGCCCGGCGTCGGCAGGGTCAGCACGCTCTCCCGGGTGAGCCGGTTATAAGTGAACTTCAGCCGCAAGCGCCCAGGAGCCAGGGGCTGGCCCAGCGGGTCGAGTTTGAGCGCCGTCTCGCTGGTCCACCGGCTGGTGTCGGCATCGTAGTAGTCGTAGCTCAGCCCCGTCACGAGCGGCGTCACGACGGTCTCGCGCGGCGGATCGGTTTCGAAATTCTTCTCCAGGCGGGAGTGCCACAAGAGGACGAGCCCTTCGTTGGGCCGAACCTGGAAGGAACACAGCACTTCGGGCAGCGGCCGATCGGGCCAAGAGAACAACCGGCTGCCGGCGGGCAGTTCGAAGGTGAGCAGTTTCTCCATGACTCCGTTCTGCGGGCGGATTTCCTGGAGCGCGATGGGCGTCGAGTTGGCCCGGGCCGCCGGCGGCAGGGCGGCGGCGCGCAGTTCATGCTCGAGAAAACGCGTGACGGCGCGCGCGTGCTGCTCGAAAAGGCGCTCGTCCGTCCGACGCCCCCACAGCTCCCCCATCGAAAACACGAACGTGTTCAGCGCGACCAGCAGCAGCGCGACCAAGGCGAGCGCGAGCAGGATCTCCATCAGGGTGAAGCCGCGGCGATCCACGAGGCTCGAGGTGGAACGCGCTTTCCCCAGCGCGTGGCGGCGCAGCCGCGCCGCTTCAAGCCAGCAGGCTGAGGTCAGCCTGCTCCACCGGGGAAGTCGGTTGGCCGCGGTCGTCATGGCTGCTTCTGCTGGCCCTGGATCTCGAGGATGCGCCGTTTCACTTCCTCCTTGAGCTTGTCCCGCTCCGCGGCGTCGGTGACCCAGGTGGGCCGCAGCACGGTGAACCGCTGCGTGCGGCGTTCCGGTTCGGGTCGATTGGGGTCGGCGATCTCGCAAGCGAACGCCACCTGAAATACATTCGGGATGATCGTGGATTCGATTTCGACGCTCCACTTGGCCCGACGGCCGCCCACGGCTTCAAACTCGCCGCCCTGTTCGAGTTTCTCGCGATTGGGTTCGCGCAGGACCAGGTCGCGGGCGAACGCGAAGTCCTCATTCACCGTCATGCCGCGGGCCGCGACCTCATAGGTGTTGAGCACGTTCAGGTACGACGACCCGAGGACGACGGCCGCCATGGCAAACACCACGAGCGCCACGAGCACTTCGAGGAGCGTGAATCCGCGGCGCGAGGTGGGAGCGAAGGAAGCGGCGTCCGGCATGGCAGGCTCAGATCGGCGGCGCATTCGGATCCCGGGGCGTCAGCATCGGCGCGCAGGTCCAGGGATCGATCGCCAGCATGTTGGTGGCGCCGCCCCGCACGAACTGCGCGCGAAACGGGCGGCACGTACCGTCGGCGTAGAAGCTCACAAACGGAATCGTCTGCGCCTCGATCAGCACGCCGCCGACCAGGATCGCGTTGCCGCCGCCCTTCGGGGCCGGGGCAAGAAAGTCGACGGTGAGATCCGCGCCGACGACGGGCGGGACCGGGAAGGTCTTGCGCGGCGTTTCGACCCGCGTGACGCCATCGACCGCCAAGGTGGCCGGCGCGATGCCGTCGATCAGCAGGAACTGTTTTCTGTCCTGGTCGAACTTCAGCCGGATCTCGTGTTCCGACTTCAGCGCCGCCTTGCGCGCCTCCCGCACGGCCAGCCAGAACACATCGCTGGCGCTGGCTGGTCGGAGGTCAAACGCGACGAAAGGCCCACGAGCACGCCGGCGAGCAGGGCGATCAACGCGATCGACAGGAGGACTTCGAGCAGCGTGAAGCCGCGGCGATGACGGAGGAGCACGGGGAACAATGGCAAATGCGGCCGGGGGCGGCCGCGCTCCCGGGGGGAGCAAAGCTCACTTCGCCTCGGACGGGCCCGAATCCCAGTTACCGATGTCATCCGGCGTGCCGCTCTGCTTGTCGGGGCCCTTGGACCACAGATCGTAGCTGTCCTTGTTCCGCGTGCCCGGAAACGCGTACTGGTACGGTTCGCCCCACGGATCCTGCGGCACCTTGCCGCCTTCGATGTAGGGGCCGTTCCATTTTTCGCTCTTCGCGCCCGGAGTCGTGATCAGCCCTTGCAGGCCTTCCGCGGTCGTCGGGAAGTTGCCCATGTGGATGCGATAGAGATTGAGCGAAGGCTTGAGCGTCTGCGACACGAAGAGCTTCGCGACGCCGGTCTGGGAAGAGCCGAAAATCTTGTCGACGTTCGTGATCGCGAGGCCCGCCAGCAGTCCGATGATCGCCAGCACCACCAGGATTTCCAACAGGGTGAAACCTGCTACACGGCTCGCGCGCCGAGGGGCGGAGCGGTGCCACAGGGCACGCCCGGAGGGAGAGGAGGGACAGCGCATGATTGGGCAAGGTTGAGGACGAGCGATGGATTGTCGAGACGCGGACGGGCGGACGAAGTTCCGGGATACGAACGACGGGCGAAATCGACGAACGTTTTACGGCCGCATCGACGGGGATCTCACCCTGGGAACGCTGTGCTCCCGCTCGGCCGCTT
>JBEIHL010000076.1:0-8613 GCA_040381375.1 Opitutaceae bacterium | reverse complement strand
CGTGCTGCTCTTCGTCGACAACATCTTCCGGTTCTCGCAGGCCGGCTCCGAGGTATCCGCTCTGCTTGGACGCTCCCCGTCCGCGGTCGGATACCAGCCGACGCTCGCCAACGAGATGGGCTTGCTGCAGGAGCGCATCACCTCGACGAAGAAGGGTTCGATCACCTCGTTCCAGGCCGTGTATGTGCCCGCGGACGACCTCACCGACCCGGCGCCGGCGAACACGTTTGCCCACCTCGACTCGACCATCGTGCTCGAGCGCTCGATCGCCGAGCTCGGCATCTATCCGGCCGTCGATCCGCTTTCCTCGGTCTCGAAGGCGCTGCAGGCCGACATCGTCGGAGACGAACACTACAAGGTCGCCCGCGAAGTGCAGCGCGTGCTGCAGCGGTACAAGGATCTCCAGGATATCATCGCGATTCTCGGGCTCGATGAACTCTCGCCCGAGGACAAGCAGACCGTTTACCGTGCGCGCAAGATCCAGCGCTTCCTGTCGCAGCCGTTCCACGTCGCCGAAGTGTTCACCGGTTCGCCCGGCAAGTACGTCTCGGTCAAGGAGACCGTCCGCGGCTTCAAGATGATCCTCGACGGCCAGCTCGACGACGTCACGGAAGGTGATTTCTACATGAAGGGCGGCATCGACGAGGTGCTCGCCGCCGCCAAGAAGGCCTGAGGCGCGCTATCGCGCGCAAGAAACAGGTTCCAAGGATCAAGGATCAAGACCGGCTCCGCCGCTACGCTGTCACCTGACCCTTGATCCTTGTTACCTACTACTTCTCCCCACCATGCCTCTGACTCTCGAAATCGTCACTCCCGACGCCCGGGTCTATTCCGACACGATCGACTCCGTCGTTATCCCGACGGTCGAGGGCGAAGTGGGCATCTTGCCCGGCCACATTCCGCTGCTTACGCAAGTCGAACATGGCGAGCTGCGGGTGACCAAGGGAACGGAAACCCTGTTTCTCGCCATCAGTGGCGGCTTCGCGGAGATCGAGGCTGACCGCGTTCACGTCCTGGCCGAGAATGCAATCAGTGAGGAAAAGATCGACGAGAAGGCGGTCGAGGAAGCGCTGCGCCGGGCCGAGCGTGAACTCGACGACGCCAAGCATCTGGATCCCCAGCAGTACGAGCACCTTCAGGGCCTCGTCCGTTATTCGGGCGTCCAGCTTGCGGTGAAGCGTCGCCGCCGCTGATTCCACCTCGTTGGGAGCGCGGCCGTCACCGGCCGCATCGTCGTACGGCGGCCGGGGACAGCCGCGCGGCCGGAAAATATCCCCCGCCCGATAAATTCCTCCAAATCGCCACCGCTTAGACTTGAAACCGAGTCTCAGTGTCGCACCCTTATCGTCCACCGATGAACTCTGCGTCGCACTCCGAGTTGCTTCCGCTCTGCCAGCTTCCCGCTGGAGCGTTGGGGCGAATTCGTGAGTTGAGCGGCGATCCTGATTTTTGTCAGCGCGTGCGCGAGATGGGGTTTTGCGAGACCGCCTTTGTTTCCAAGATCGGTGGTTCGGGACCGTTTATTTGTCAGATCAACGGACTTCGCGTCGCCCTCAGTCACAGCGCCGCCAGTTGTATCAGGGTCGAACCGGTGGGTCGTCGCTAGGACTGCGCGCTGCCGCATCATGAAACTCTCCGAACTCGCCGTCGGTGCCTCGGCCGTCGTGCGGGAGATGCCCAAGTCCGGCACCGCTTTTGTACGGTTGCGTGAAATGGGTTTGTTGGCCGGCACCCGCGTTTCCCTCGTCCGCCTGGCCCCTCTGGGCGATCCGCTCGAAATCCGGCTGCGCGGCTATCATCTGACCCTGCGCAAATCCGAAGCCGAGCACGTGCTCGTCGATCCCGTCCCCTGAGATGGCCCTGCCTCCACACATCTCGGGCGGCACCGGCGCCCCTCCGTCCCGCACTCCCGTCTACGCGCTCGTTGGCAATCCCAACTGCGGCAAGAGCACGCTCTTCAACGCCCTCACCGGCCTCAAACAGAAGGTCGGCAACTACCCCGGCGTCACGGTCGAGAAAAAGGTCGGCACCGCCTACTCCCAACACGGCCAACCGATCACCGTCATCGACCTTCCAGGAGCATATTCGCTCGCTGCCCGGTCACCCGACGAGGCCGTAACCCGCGATGTGCTGCTCGGCCGCCGCTCTGACACCCCGCAGCCGGATCGCATCCTCTGCATCGTCGACGCGGCCAATCTCGAGCGAAACCTCTACCTCGTTCACCAAATCCTCGATCTCGGGCGCCCCGTGATTCTGGTGGTGAACATGATGGACGTCGCCGCCAAAGCCGGCCTCGAGGTGAGCGTCGACCGGCTCGAGCACGAGCTCGGCATCCCGGTCATTCCTAGCGAGGCCGTCAACGGCCGCGGGGTGATCGACCTGAAACTCGCGATGAGCCGCGCCGACCTGCCGCTGTCCCGGCACGCGTGGGACATTCCTGCACCGATCGCGGCCGCCGTCGCGGAATTGCAGGCTTCGCTCATCGCGAACGACGGCAAACCGCCCCTCATCGCCCGCGCGGAGGCCCTGCTCCTCCTCACGGACCAAGACTCCGTCCGCGTCGCCGGATCCACGCCGTTGAGTCCGCGAACGGCCGAACTCCTCCGCAGCTGGCAAAAGCGTTGGGAAGGGGAGGGGACCGATTGGGCCGGTAGCCTCGTCAACTCCCGCTACGAGGTCATCGGCCGGATCGCGTCCGCCGCGGTGACCCAGGCGGGCACGGCAGGTCCGACCCCTTCGGACCAAATCGATCGCTTCGCCACCCATCCGGTCTGGGGCTGGCTTACGCTGGGAGCGCTGATGACGCTGCTCTTTTTGAGCATCTTCACGCTGGCCGAATACCCCATGAACGTGATCGATGGGGCGGTCGCCGCACTGGCCGACGGCGTGAAGGCGAACATGCCGGAGGGTGATCTCCGTGACCTCATCACCGACGGTGCCATCGCGGGGGTGGGGGGAGTGATTATTTTCCTGCCCCAGATTCTGATCCTGTTTTTCTTCATCGGTCTGCTCGAGAGCACGGGCTACATGGCGCGTGCGGCGTTCATCATGGATCGGCTGATGAGCCGCGTCGGCTTGAATGGAAAATCCTTCATCCCGCTGCTCAGCTCCTACGCCTGCGCCATCCCCGGTATCATGGCCACGCGCACGATCGAGGATCCGAAGGACCGACTCGTCACGATTCTCATCGCGCCGCTCATGAGTTGTTCGGCGCGTCTGCCCGTCTATTTGCTGATGATCGCGGCGCTCGTGCCTGGCGAACAGGTCCCGCTGCTGACGAAGGTGGGCATCATGCTGCTGATGTATGCGCTCGGCACGTTCGGCGCTTTTGGGTTCGCGTGGCTCTTCAAGCGGACGCTGCTCAAGGGCGAGCCGCCGATGATGATCATGGAGCTGCCGCCTTACCGTTTGCCCGGCTTGAAGGATGTCGCGCTCCAGATGTTGGAGCGCGGTTGGCTTTTTCTCCGTCGCGCCGGCACCGTGATCCTCGGCATCAGCATCGTGCTGTGGTTCCTGGCCGCGTATCCCAAAGCCCCAGACGGAGCCACGGCACAGCAGCAGCTCGCGCAGAGTTTTGCCGGGCGCGCCGGTCACCTGCTCGAGCCCGCGATCAAGCCGCTCGGCTTCGACTGGCAGATTGGCATCGGCCTCATCAGCTCGTTCGCGGCCCGCGAAGTCTTCGTCTCCACCATGGGCGTGGTCTTCAACGCCGAGGCCGAGGGCGACGATACCGCGCCACTCCGCCAGGCGCTGTTGGCCGCCAAGTGGCCCGACGGACGCGCACTCTTCACGCCGCTCGTGTGTTTCACGCTCATGGTCTTCTACGTGTTCGCGATGCAGTGCGTGAGCACCGTCGCGATCGTCCGGCGCGAGACCAACAGTTGGAAGTGGCCGCTCTTTCAAATCGGGTACCTGACTGGCACGGCGTGGATTCTCAGCTTACTGGTCTACCAAGGCGGACGCGCCCTGGGGTTCTAATCCACCGGGTCCTCGGATCGCGGCGCTTTTTTCCCTCATGACCACCGAACTTCAAACCATCGCCGCCCTCGTCGTCGTGGCCATCGCCGCCACCTGGCTCGTGGTGCGCGCCGTCCGCCAGCGGCGGCAGCCGGGCTGCGGCGGTGACTGCGCGTGTCCGACTCGGGAATTGAAACGCTAGCGCGATTCCTCACGCTCTCTCCTCCTTTCCATGGAAGTCCTCATTCGTGACTCTGCCGAGACCGGCTGCATCCTCGGCGCCAAGATCATTGCCAGTGTTGTTCGGGAAAAGCCGAACGCCGTGCTCGGCCTCGCCACCGGCCGCACGCCGCTCCGGCTTTACCAGGAGCTGGTCCGGCTGCACCGCAACGATGGCTTGGATTTCAGCAAGGTGACGACGTTCAACCTCGACGAGTACGTCGGCCTTGGTGCGACACACGCGCAGTCGTACCGGTTTTTTATGCAGGAAAATCTCTTCCGGCATATCAACATCGACGTTTCCCGGACCCACGTTCCGAACGGCGTCGCGCCCGATCTTCACGCCGAGTGCCGCTCCTACGAAGCCCGCATCCTCGAGGCCGGAGGCATCGACATCCAATTGCTCGGTCTCGGCCGCAACGGTCACATCGGTTTCAACGAGCCCACCGGCTCCCTCCGATCGCGCACGTGGATCAAAATTCTCTCCGAGCAGACGCTGAAGGATAACAGCGAGGTCTTCGGTTCGCTCGAGGCGATGCCCAAGCACGCGATCACGATGGGCATCGGCACGATCCTCGACGCCCGCCGCTGCCTGCTGCTCGCCTTCGGCCCCGCCAAAGTTCGCGCGGTCGAACACATGATCGAGGGCCCGCTCGCCGCGATCTGCCCCGGTTCCGCCCTTCAACTGCATCCGCGCTCCACGGTGATTCTCGACGAAACGTCCGCTGCCGGACTGCACTACGCCGACCACTACCGCTGGATCGACCAGCACAAGTTTGAGTGGCAGCGGACGCGCTGAGGCGGGCCGCCGTTTTCCCTCCATGCCCAACCCCTCCTCGCGCCGCGGGTTCGCCCGCGGTCTGATGTTCTTTGCCCTCTCAACGACCGCGGCGGTCGGCCAGACCGTGCCCACGACGTCCAGCCTCGCGCCAACCGCGCCCGATGAGCCGGTGACGCTCTCGCCGTTCGTCGTCGCCGAGTCCGAGGATCGTGGATACGCGGCCACCTCCACGCTCGCAGGAACCCGGTTGCGCACGGAACTCCGCGATGTCGGCGCCGCGATCTCGGTGGTCACCTCGCAGTTCATGATCGACACGGCGTCGACCAATGTCCGCGACCTGCTCGTCTACACCGCCAACACCGAGGCCGGCGGCTTCGAAGGCAATTTCTCCGGCGTGAGCACGGGCAACGGCTTCGCCAACGCGGAGTCCACGCTGCAGAGTCCGCAGAATTCGACCCGCGTGCGCGGCCTCGCCGGCGCCGACCTCACGCGCGACTTCTTCCTCACGAATATCCCGATGGATTCTTACAACACCGAGCGCGTCGACATTTCGCGCGGTGCCAACGCCATCCTCTTCGGCCTCGGCAGTCCTGCCGGCATCATCAACAACCAGCTCAAGACCGCCGATCTGCGGAAGAACGCCTACAGCCTCCAGTACAGCTACGGCCGCTTCGACTCGCAGCGCACCGTGCTCGACCTCAATCAGGTCATAAAAAAGGGCGTGCTCGGCGTCCGCGTCGTCGGCCTCGACAAGTCCGAGCAGTACCAGCAGAAGCCCGCGTTCGAAGACGACCGCCGCCTGTTCGCCGCGCTCAAGTGGGAGCCGCGCCTGATCAAGACCGGGCTCACGCAGATTCAGGTCAGCTACGAGGACGGCCGCACCGAGTCCAACCGCCCGCGGCCCACGCCACCGCACGACGGCCTCTCCGTCTGGTACAACGTGCTCAACAAGGTCGCGATCGACCCGACCGTTCCGACCTCCGTTACCAACAATCCGTTTCTCTTCGCGCACCTCGGCGCCACCGGCCGCTGGTTCGGCCAGGTCGGCGCGGTGTTCACGGATCCGGCGTCGGCGGTGCAAGGCGGCAACGGCGTTCCGCCGTTCATGATCAGCCGCGGCGGCGTGCCATTCACGCAGTGGTTCGCCGTCGGCGCCTACATGGCGCAGGGCAACAATCCGAATTTCTTCCTCAACCAGCAGTTCGCCCCGCCCGGGCAGGCGTACACCGGCCTCTGGCGGTATCAGGAGCTGCGCGACCCGTCCGTATTCAACTTTTACGATACGCTGCTCGACGGCCCCAACAAGCGGGAGAACTCCGGCTTCCACGCGCTCAACGCCACGTTCCGCCAGACCTTCTTCCGCGATCTCGTCGGCTTCGAGTTCGTCTACGACCAGCAGAAGCACCGGCGCGACAACTTCGGCATGTTCGGCTTCGATGCCTACACGATCTTCGTCGACCTGCAGAGCAAGCTGGTCGACGGCGCGGCCAACCCCAACTTCGGTCGGCCGTACGTCGCCTCCGACTCGATCGGCAACAACTTCGTCGACTCCGAGCGCGAGGCGTATCGGGCAACTGCATACGGCACGCTCGATCTGCGGAAAAAGAGCGGCCTGCTCCGCCACCTCGGCCGGCATATTTTCACCGGCACCTATACCGACCAGCGGAACGACAATTTCAGCCGCAGCATCAACGGCTTCTCGTACGGCCTCGATCTCAACGTCTACGCCAACAACCCCACGGCCACGACCTACCCCGGCTACGCCGCGATCCACTACCTCGGGCCCTCGATCGCGAACCTGAGCACGCCCGCCGGCGCCAACATCTCCGGTATCAGTGCCGTGCATACGCCGCAGGCGAGCGGCACGGCCTTGGTCTTCGACGCCCGCACCAACCAGATGGTTCGCGCCCCCGTCACCGTCATCAGCGCCAGCGAGCGCGACATCAGCAAGCTCTACTCCGGCGCGAACAAGAACTCCAACCGCACCAAGAGCAAATCCGCGGTGTGGCAGAGCTACCTGTTTACCGAGAAGCTCGTCGGCCTCGTGGGCTGGCGTGAGGACGAATTCGCCCTGCGCGACGCCGGCCCGGCGCGGCTCGCGTCCGGCACCGGCGAAACCGATCCGTACAACCCCGCGTGGGTTTTGCCCGCCACGCCGACCATCTACGCCAAGGACTCCACGATCAGTTGGAGCGGCGTGCTGCACGCGCCGAACTTCGTGAAGCGCTGGCTGCCGCGCGGCACGGACCTGAGTGTCTCGTATAACGAGGCGAAGAACTTCCGTCCGTCGTCGACGATCGCCGACGTCTACGGCCGACCGTTCAGCCCGCCGTCCGGCAAGACCAAGGACGTTGGCGTCACGATTTCCGCGCTCGAGAACAAGTTCGTCCTGCGCGTCAACCGCTACCGCACCACGCAGGCCAACGACAGTGCCACGTTCTACAACACCTTCTGGCCCGGCAACGACGTCGTGCGCGCGATGAACGGCATGCGGTCAGCGAACGTCAACGAGGTCGTCATCAACAAATGGTTCGGCTTCAATCCCAACGATCCGCGCTACCTGCCCCTGCGCGCCAGCCTCACCGATCCGGCGCTGGCCAACAACCTGAACCCGGGCCTCACCCCCGCGGAAACCACCTTCCGGAACAACTGGTTCACGCAGCGCACCCGCGCGGAATGGCTGCGCCCGGTCGATCCGCTGCTCGCGGAAACGTGGAACTTCACCCAGGCCGCCAATGGCGGCAACTGGAGTGCGACCCGCCCGCCGAATGTCGGCAACGTCGCGGACACGGTCTCCGAGGGCTGGGAGTTCGAGGGCACCTACAATCCGACGAGCAACTGGCGGATCACCTTCAACGCCGCGATGCAGGAGGCGAAGAAGTCCAACGTCGGCGCCGACTTCGCCGAGTTCGTCGAGCGGAATCTCCCGCTCTGGAAGGACGGCAATGGCAGTCTCGCCACCAACATCCGCGCGATGGAGGGCTTCGAGGACATCACCTACTTCGGCTCCTTCGGCACATCGCAGCTCGGCAATCTCGCGATCAACAACATGTACGTGCCGTACCTGAACGCCCTCGCGGCCAACGGCTCGCCGGTCCAGGAACTGCGCCGCTGGCGCTTCAACGTCGTGACGAATTATGACTTCCGCGGCGAGCGTCTGAAGGGCTTTAGCATCGGCGGCGCCGCCCGCTGGCAGGATCGGGTGGCGATCGGTTTCCCGGCCATGCGCAACGCCGCCGGCGCGTGGGTGTACGACGTCAGCAAGCCGTACTACGGCAGCGCGCAGATCAACTACGACGCCTGGCTCCGTTACGGTCGCCGCATCCTGAAGGACAAGGTGCGTTGGAGCATCCAGCTCAACGTGCGCGACCTCTTCGGTAGCGACGAACTGATCGCCGTCACCGCCCAGCCCAACGGCCAGGTCGCGAGCGCCCGCATCCCGCAGCCGAACAAGTGGACGCTCACGAATACGTTCAGCTTCTAGCGAGCCCGCGCCCGAACCCGGCCACGGATGCAGACATACCAGTTGGAGGGGGTCAGGCCGAGAATCGAGACCGTGGCACGCTGAACGTAGGCGAATTCATTTCCCCGCTCCGATGGAGACGAAGGAGGAGTGGTGCGACGCCGGTTGGACGTCCCAACCTTGCAACCTACCT
>JBEIHL010000075.1:0-8630 GCA_040381375.1 Opitutaceae bacterium | reverse complement strand
GGCCCGGGTCGGAAACACGGTCGCGCGTGCGCTCGCGGACAGCCCCGCCACCGTGGCGGCGGAGGCCGCGGCGTGCAGATGCAGCCGGGCCCGCCGGGGGCGGCGGATCTCCTGCAGCCGGTGCTGGATCGGCGGGCCGAAGTGCGGATTCGTGCGGCCGACGACGTGCAGTTCGAACGCCAGGCCCGCGGCCCAGAGTTCTTCGCAGACGTCGACGAGGAAGGCCTGGTTTTTCCGCGGCTCGATGATGCCGAGGCAGAGCAAACGGGGCGGGCCCGCCGGGACCGGGCGCTCGCGCACGCGGGGCGCGCCATTGAAGTTGGCGCCGAGCGCGAGCACGTCGACCGGCGGCGGCTGCGCGACGCCCTGCCATTGCCAGAAACCCAACAGTTCGTCGCGGCTGGCGTGCGACACGGCCCAGACGCGGTCGAAGCGCGCGAGCAGCTTCATGTAGCCGGGATGCCGCGCGACGCTCTGCGGCCAAGTCGTGTGCGGAAACCGCAGCGGAATCGCGTCATGGAAGAGCGCGGCGCGGCGACCCGGAGCGGACGTGAGGAAAGCGGTGAACCCCGGGCGCTCGTCCTCCGAAAAAAGTTCCGGCGTGAAAAACCAATCTCCGGCCTCCGGATTTCCTCCCGCGAGGGCGCGACGGCCCGGATCCCAGCGGCACGCGGTGGCGCGAGGGCCGAGGGCCTCGCGCAGGCGCGTGCCCACCCGGGTGAGACCGGAACGGTGCCCAGCCGCGCCCGTCTTGGTTGTATCCAGGAAGATCATGCGCCCGTGGCCGGTACGGTCCTGTCGTCGGGCGCCACCGGCGGCTCGATGATCCGCTCGAACTCCTCGAGCAGCCGCCGGGCGTTCTGGTGCGCGTCGAAATTCTGCTCGACCCAGCGGCGGGCGTTGCCCCGGAGCTTCTCGGCGAGCTCGTCATCCGTGGTGAGGCGCTGCAGGGCCGCCACCCAGTCCTGGCGCGCCGAGGGCGAGGCGAGCAGACCGGTAATGCCCTGGGTCACCGCCTCGGTGGTGGCCGCGGCGGGCGAGCTGATCACCAGCACGCCGGCGGACATGGCCTCCGGGATCACGTTGGGCAGGCCGTCCCGATCGCCACTCGTAGCGATCACGCCGGTGTGGAGCAGGACGTCGGCCCACGCGAGTTGCTCCCACACTTCGTGCTGGGGGAGGTGGCCGGTGAACGTGACCTGCGCGCTGATGCCGAGGTGGCCGGCGAGGCGTTCGAGCTCGGGCCGCTGCGGCCCTTCGCCGACGATCCGCGCGATGAACGGGACGCCGGCGGCCTTCAGGGCGGAGTAGATTACAATCTGGAAGTAGAGGCCTTTCTTTTCGACGAGGCGGGCGACGCAGAGCAAGTGGAGCGGGGAGCGCGATGCCCGCAGCGGCTTCATGGCCGGCAGCCGGTCGAGTCCTCGGCGAATGCACACGATCTTGTCGGCGGGCAGGCCGTGTTCGATCAGCCCGCGCTGGGCCATCATCGTGGAGGTATGGATGAACTCGGCGTGCCGCAGCTTGTCCCGGAGCCACCAGTCGCCGCCGTTTTCGTAGATGTCGTAGGCGTGAGCGGCGGCGCTGTAGCGATGGCCGTCGAGCCGCCAGAGCAGCCAGGCCGCGGTCGCGGGGGCACCGCCCCAGGCGGCATGCACGAGGGCGGGCTGCCGCTGCCGGAACTCCCGGGCGAAGATACAGGCGAACCCGGCCCCGAGCATGTTTTCCCAAAAATTGATCCACGATGGCGCGCGCCGCCGCAGCAATCCGGTCAGCACCTGGCGCAGCACGGCGGGCCGGCGCCACGACTCATATGGAATCAGCCAGATCAGGGTGAGCAGACGCCACTTGTTGAACCGTGTGATCGGCAGCCCGCGAAACGATTCGCCCCCGCCCCAGAGCGAATAGATCCGCATGCGGGCGCCGTGGTGCTTCATCGCGATGATCTCGCGCTGGAGAAACGTCTCCGTGTTCTTGGGAAACGTGGTGAAGAGATAGGCGATGACGGACGTCGGCTCGGGCAAGATGGCGCGAAACTAGAACGCGGCGCGGCGAGCGGCCAAGCGGATTACGTGTCCACTCCCTTTTCCTGGGGGAATGGCGTCCGGGAGGCGCTCGGACCCTCGCCGTTGGCCGGAGGTGGAAATGCCCGGCGCGTGAGCTTGGCGCGCGCCACCTCGTTCGCGAGGGCGACCACTTCGTCGATGATCACGGTCGGGTCTTCCTCGTAGCGCAGCCTGAGGAAATTGTCCCGCACGTGGCCGTAGGTTTCGGTGTTGGCCATCCAGCGGTCGATGATCCGGGCGAAGTCCGCGGCGTCCTCGATCTTTTCGGAAGCGGCGCCGTTGCGGAAGAATTTCCAGGTGAGGCGTTCCTGGGGCATGATGCCGCCGAAGGCATTGAAGATGATCGGGCACCTGAAATGCAGGGCCTTCGCGCAGGTCGTGGTGCCGCCTCGGGTCACGATCACGTCGCTCGCCTGCATCAGCAGATGAACATTGTCCGAGAAGCCTTCGATGTAGCAGTTGAGCTCCGGGTGCAGTGCGCGCCAGTGGATCAGTTCGTTGAACGTCTCCTTGCTGCGCCCACAGATGATGATCGCCTGAACCCGGTCCGCGTAGCGCAGGAGGACGGGAAGCAGGGCGGCGTGATTGTTGGCGCCGTTGCCGCCGGTCGCGAGGAAGACGGTGAAGCGCTCCGGGTCGAGGCCGAGCCGCTTGCTGCGGTAGATGCGGCGGTCGGTGGCGTCGAGGACTTCCAGGTGCGAACGCGGCCGCATGAGATAGCCGCGCACCTGCGTCCGGTCCGAGGCGATGCCGCACTTGACCGCGAAGTCGCGCGCCGTCGGGGTCCGCGAGATGTACAGGTCCACCGACGGTTCGATCCAGTTGCGGGAATAGCCCCACCCGCCGGAAAACTCTCCGCAGTAGGTGGCGCAGCGCACGCGCTCGGGCGTGAGCACGCGGCGGGCAAGCTGAAAGTAGCCGCGGTTCAGGCAGTCGTGCACGCTGAACACGAGGTGCGGCTGGTACTCGCGGAGGACGTTGACGTAGTAACCCGCGCCGAGCGTGACCTGGCGGCGGTTCAAATAACTCAGCAGCTCGACGATCGCGAAGAAGACCTGATGTAGCCGGGGCGAGTGGCGCTGAATCCAATTGTACAGGTTCACGCCGCTCCGGTTGATGACCGAGGATTTCTCAAGCATCTGCTCGATGCGCACGTCGACCTCGTGCCGGTAGAGCTGGAAACACCACTCCGCAAACGCTTCCGCGCGGGCGTCATGGCCGCCGCCGGTGCTGGAGGTGAGAACGAGGATGCGAACTTTCGCCATGCAGGTTGCCGATCAGGGAGGTTGAGAGATGAGCGTTGAGCCATGAGAGCGCAATCTTCTGCCGGTGGCCGAAAACGCTCCGCAAGCCGCGATCTTTAGGCGCAGATTTCCCGCAACTCTCAACCTTCAACTCTTGGCGGAACGATTCAGTTGGCCTTCAAATCACCCATAAAACCGAAAGCCCTGAAGGGTGGCGGCTTGTCCTCAAGCCGCAACAGATGGATCGGTCGAACGTGAGCCGCTTGGGGACAAGCGGCTCCACCCCGACTGCATCGTTCCGGCTTAGCTAGCCTGCCGGGTCGGCCGACGCCGAATCATCTCGCCAGTCCTCCGGCGGTAGCAGCGGCGCTACGCCGCTTATCCATTCGATCCGTCGAGATGCGGACGAAAACCGCCCCGCGAGGCAGCCGCCGGGCGGCTGGCCGTGGGCAACGACACCGCCCGCCCGTCAAAAGGCCGCTAAGACGCCGGCCGGCCGGGGGAAACGATTTGCGCCACCCGGGGGCCGCTTTAGTCTGCGCGGATGAGCGATTTCGTGCATCCCGGGCAGTTGACCGAAGCCAGGCAGGCGCTGGACCGGCTGCGGGCCAACATGCGGCTGACGATCCGGGGCAAGGACGACGTCATCGACCAGGTGACGGTCTGCCTCGTCGCCGGCGGGCATCTGCTGATCGAGGATCTGCCGGGCGTCGGCAAGACGACCCTCGCGTACTCGCTCGCCCGCTCGATGGACTGCGTGTTCACCCGCATCCAGTTTACCAGCGATCTCCTGCCGGGCGATGTCACGGGCGTCGCCATCTACGACGAGACGGTCAAGGAGTTCATTTTCAAGAAAGGGCCGGTGTTCGCGAATGTCGTGCTCGCCGACGAGATCAATCGCGCCACGCCGAAGACCCAGTCGGCGCTGCTCGAGGTGATGGACCGGGCGCGCGTGACGGTGGTCGGAGAAGCGCATCCGGTGGTAAAGCCGTTCATGGTGTTCGCGACGCAGAACCCCGTCGACTACGAGGGCACGTTTCCGCTGCCCGAGAGCCAGATGGACCGCTTCCTGATGCGGCTGCGCATGGGGTATCCGGAACCTGATGACGAACGCGAGATCCTGCGTCATGCGCGCGGCGGCTACGACGCGATCGTGCTGAATCCGGTGGTCACGCGGACCGAGATCCTCGCCCTGCAGGCGCTCGCGCAGCAGGTGTTCGTCGAGGACAGCGTGCTGGAGTTCATTTTGCGGATCGTGTCCGCGACGCGGACCGAGGCGGAGTTTCGCACCGGCGTGAGCGTCCGCGGCGGCGTCGCGCTCCGCACCGCGGCCCAGGCGCGCGCCCTTTTGCACCAGCGGGACTTCGTCCTGCCCGAGGACGTCGCCGAGTTGGTCGGGCCGGTCTTCACGCACCGCTTGGCGCTGGCCCGGCAGACGAGCGATGCGCTCGAGGAACGCCGGGCCGTGTCGGCTGCGCTCAAGCGGATCGTGGGCTCGATCCCGATGCCGCGCTGAGGCGGCCAATCACTCTGCGGCATCGCATCGGAAGGCGCTCGGAAATCGTGAAATCTGGCAGCGGGCATCTGAAATCTCGGACTTTCCAACCGCTGGATTCCGTTCGAAACGGGCGGTCGATGAGCTGCACTTGGATTGAAATCCCGGATTCAAGATTGCTGATGCTCGATTCAAGATCTCCGGGAGGGCCGCATGCCGAGGCGAAATGGATCGAGTGTAGACCTCACGCCCAGAGACCAAACGCCCAACCTGCCATGGTCATCGCTCCTACTTTGGCCCCTGGCACCTGGCCCTTGGAACTTCCGCGGCGATGAACCTCGACGCGGAGTGGTCGGTCCCCGGCCGGCGGCATAGCCGAGTTCGGTTCACCTGGAGCGGGCTGCTCTGGTCCCTCGTGGTGCCGCAGCGCGGGCAGCGCATCGTGCCGACGGTTCCGGGCGTGGTGTTGATCGGGTTGTCCTTCGGCATCGGCACGGCCGCGTACAATTCGGCGAGCAACATTCTCTTCATCACGCTCGCGCTGCTGCTGACCTGCCTGATCCTGAGCGGCGTGCTTTCGTGGCTCAACGTCCGGGGCCTGCGCTGGCGGCTGCAGCTCGCGCCGCCGCTGCGGGCGGGCCACGACACGGTGATCGCGCTCGAGCTGCGCAACGGCAAACGCGTGCTGCCGACCTACGGACTGTGGTTCGAGTTCGTGGCGCGGCCGGCGGACGATCCCCGCCGTCGGAAGGCGGAGTCGACCGTAACCGCCCGGGGCGGCGACGTGCGCGCGGTGCTGGCGCAGGCCGAGGCGTCCGAATGCCGGGGCCGCGTGCCCCTGGCCGGCCGCCTGGATCCGCTCGGGGAGGGCCGGGTAGAGTGGGTGTTCAAGCCGGTGCAGCGGGGTCGCCTGCGGGTTGAGCTCGCGAGTCTCGGTTCGTTGTTCCCCTTTGGTTTTTTGCGCAAGGATCTCGGCACCGATCTGGCCGCCGATGTCGTGGTCTGGCCGGCGCCGGTCGAGTACCGGCGGCACACGGTGGCGACGGCGCGGCGCACCGCCGGTGGCGAACGCGTCGCTAGGGCGGGCGCGGGTGGCGACCTGCTGGCCCTGCGGCGTTACGCGACGGGAGACTCGCATCGGCTCATCCACTGGAAGGCGAGTGCGCGCACCGGCACCCTGCTGGTGCGGCAATTCGCCATGGAGAGCGCCGAAGGCTTTTCGCTGTGGCTGCAGACGGATGCCGGCGTCTGGTCGCGCCCCGCGCAGTTCGAGCTGCTCGTGCGCTTCTTCGCGAGCCTCGCCGAGGACCTGTTCCGCGCCGGCCGGCTGCAGAGCGTCGCGATCGATGCGGAGCCCTCCGTGCCGGTGCGCCGCGTGCATGACCTCGAACTCCTCCTGGACCGGCTTGCGGTGCTGCAGCCGGCGGCGGACAGCCCGGGCTGTTGCAGCCTTCCGGCGGCCAAACTGAACCTGATGACCTTCGCGCCCGACGGGGTCCGCGGGGTCGTCGCCTACGTCGACGGCCAGGTCGCCGCCTCCGCATGAACCCGCGTCCGACCCGGCGGCCCGAGCTCACCTTCGACGAGCTGCAGCACGTGAAGTGGCTGCTGGGCGGGCTGCTCGCACTGCTGGGCGTGGGCACCGTGGTCTACATGGACGTGGAGGCGTGGACGCTGATGGCGTTGAGCGTCGGCGTGACGATCGCCGTGATGCTGCGTCCGGCGCTGCCCGCGCGCGTGCCGGCGTTGGCGCACACCCTCGTGTTTCCGGCGGTGGTGGCCTTCTTTGCGGTGGACCTTTGGCTGAAGACAGAAGTGCTGCCGGCGATGGTGCGACTCGACATGCTGCTGCTGCTGTATCGGACAATCTGTTACCGGCAGCGGCGGGACGACCTGCAGATCATCGTGCTCGGGCTGTTTCTGATCGTGGTGGCCGGCGTGCTCACGGTGTCGCTGCTCTTCGCGCTGCATCTGCTCGTCTACACCGCCTGTTCGCTCGCGCTGCTGCTGGTGGTGACGCTGGGCGAGGACAGCAAGGGCGGCGCGCCACGCGGTCCCGTGCCACCGGGCGAAAAACCGGAGTGGGTGCAGCACGCCGCGATCCGGCCGCTGCTGCGCCGGGTGCGGGAGGTGCTCGACTGGCGGGTGGCCGGGCTCGGCGCGCTGTTGTTCGCGGGCGTGGTGGGGGTGACGGCGTTGCTGTTCATGTTCATTCCGCGCTTCCAGCTCGAGAGCAGCATGTTTCTCGACCGGATCATTTCGAAGAAGGCGCGCTCCGGGTTCAGCGACACGATCCGCTTCGGCGATGTGACGGAGATCCAACAGGACACCAGCGTGGCGCTCAGCGTGGACGTCTCCGATCAGGCGCAGATTCCGTCGGCGCCCTACTGGCGGATGCTCGTCCTCGACGTCTACGACCAGGGCGCATTCCGGATCTCGCGCGGGCTGCGGAACCAGGAGTTCCAGCCCGCGCATACCGGCAGTTACCTGCAGGGCACGGAGCGGCCGAAGCAGGGCGAGCCGGTCACGTGGACCTTTTTCCTCGAGTCGGGTGTGAGCCGATATCTGCCGCTGCTCGGTCCGTTCGAGTCGCTGCGCTTCCGGGATGTCCAGAATTCCTTCTTTGCGCCGCGGCTCGCGCTGTTGGCGTTGCGCGACGAGCCGGTGTCGATGATCGCGTATCGGATCGAGGGCTTCGACCTGGCGCCGTCGCTGCCGGATCCGGCGTTCGCGCAGGCGTGGCGGCGGCGGGTCGAGACCGGCGCGCGACTTGCGGTGTTGCAAGCCGCGTTGCCCGAGTTCCGGCGGGCGGCGGACCTCGTCGTGCTGCAGCGGGCGCTCGAACAGGCGACCGGCCGGGTAACTCTTCCCGCGGCTGAGTTTGCGGTTCGGGTGAGCGAGTGGCTGAAGAAGAACCACAGCTATTCACTCGCGCCGGTGATTCCGCCCGGGGACGGGGATCCGTTGGTGAAATGGCTGTCTTCCCGCGAGCCCGGCCATTGCGAACTCTTCGCGGGTTCGTTCGTGCTGCTGGCGCGCGCGGCCGGTTATCCGGCGCGGATGATCACGGGCTTTCGCGGCGGTTCTTGGAACGGCTACTCGAACAACTTCACGATCCGGAACGCCGATGCGCACGCGTGGGCGGAGATCTTCGACGAAGCTTCGGGCGCCTGGTTGCGGGCGGATCCGCTCGCGGCGGGTGCCTCGATGGCGGACGACACCACCCAGGGCGAAGCGGCGGTGGCGGCGCGGCTCGACCGGAGCTGGAAGGCGCGCCTGGATAGCCTGCGCGTGTTCTGGTACCGGCGCATCGTCAGCTTCGACCAGCAGTCGCAGTTCGAGACCCTGGCGGCGGTGAAGGACGCCACGCAGACCACGACCCGGCGCGTGCGGGCCGCCTTGGTAGCGCTGGCGGCGGACCTCCGGGCGTGGGCCGCGGCGCCTTGGGATGCGCGTCGACTCGCGACGGTGCTCGGTTCACTGGCGGCCGGGGTGGCTTTGTTCTGGATTTGGGCGGCTTTTGGCCGGGAGCGCTGGCGCGGCTGGCGGCGGAGCCGGGGGCCGCGGCGCGAGGATCCCGTGCGGCGGGAGGCGGGCCACTGGCTGCACTTGCTTTCCGGATACAGGGCGCGGGATGCCGAGTCGCAGGCGGCCTGCGCCGAGTTGCAGCGAATCCGCTTCGGCCCCCGGCCCACCTGGACGCCGCCGGATCAGGCGGTTCGCCGCGCGCGGCAGGCGCTGCGGGCGACGCGCCGGCGCGTACGCGCTGTAGGAGCGGCTTCCCGCCGCGACCCAACGGGGGACGGGGCGGGCGGTCGCGGCGTG
>JBEIHL010000074.1:0-8659 GCA_040381375.1 Opitutaceae bacterium | reverse complement strand
TCGGGCGTGCCGCCGGTGGCTTCCGCGCCCTGGTCGGCCAGGCGGGTGCGCACGGCCGGATCCTGGAGCGTCTTCACCAGCGACTGGTTGAGCCGCGCCACGATCGCCGCGGGCGTCTTCACCGGCACCATCACGCCGTACCAGTTGACCCGGTAGTCGTACGGCCCGGCGTCGAGCATGAGCACATTGGGCAGGGCCGCGGCGTTGGCGCCCGGCACGATCGGGGTGGCGGCGAGGTTGCGGTAGTGCCAGTCGCGGATCGACTCCTTCTGATACCGATAGAACAGCCGCGTCGTGATCCGGGCGGTGAGCGGAATGCTCAGCGAGGCGTCGAGATAGCCGACATCGGTCGCCAAGTCCGGCATGCGGTCGCCGGCGAACACGGCGTTGGCGGCATTGATCGCACCGCCGACGTTGTAGGTGTATCCGATGCGGGTGCGGCCGAGCGAGTAGGTGTAGTCGACGTTGAGCATCGCCCCTTTGCCGAGTTCCTGTTTGAGTCCGAAACCGGCGAGGTGATTGCGATCCGTGCTGCGCACCGTCCAGGCGTTCAACAGGGGGAACAGCGGTCCGCCCGGTGCCTGACCGATCTCGACCGCGTTGGCCGGCGTGATCGTGCCGAGTGGGGTGACGGCCCCGATGGTGACGGCCGCACCGCCCTGGCTCGAGATCGCGTGCTGCCGGAGCCGGCCGAGCTGGTAGGAATAGAAGGCGTAGATCGTCTGCTTGGGCGACGGCTGGTAGTTCAGGTCGAGGTTGGCGGACCGCTGGCTGTGTCCGGTCAGGCCGTAGGTGGTATTCGGATACTCCGCTTCGCGGCCCTGGAGCGAGATGCCGGCGTCGAGGTTAGTCCGGACCATGGTGTCGAGCCGCACGTTGACGACGTGCTGGTCGCGGTCCGCCAGGTCGATCGCGCGCATGCCGCTGTTCGAGCGCACGGCCCAGCTGGTGACGTTCGTGCCGGTCGTCGTGGGAATCGGGAACAGGGCGGAGCTGAAGTTCTCGTCGTAGAACGTGCTGTTGTAGTCACTGCCGCGCCGCTGGCCGTATTCGTACGAGACGCGCAGGCTGGAATTCTTCAGGCCGCGGTTCACGTAACCGATCTTCGCCCGGTCTTCCCACGTCCGGTCGCGCTCGCGGTTTTCGCGCGCATTGATCTCCCGGTCGACGGAAAGGTTGGCGGTTGAGATTTTGTTCAGGCGGTAGTCGGCGCTGGGACCGAACTTGAACTGCTTATTGCCAAAAGGCGTGCTCCGGATCGCAACGTTGCCGGCGGGAGTGGCGTTGCCGCCGAGGAGGATCGACTGGCCGCTGCCGTCGTTCAGGAGCCGGCCCCATACCCCGGTCAAACCCTCATACGTCAAACCGCGGGTCTGATTGCCGGCGGTGGTGGCGTCGGCGTCGGTATAGACCGCGTTGGGGTTCACCGCGAGAAATGGGTCCGTGTTGTTGTCGGTTTCGTAGTACCGCGCCTTCGCCTTGAGGTTGAGATCGGAACTCGGGTTGATCGCGTACGTCAGGTCCAACAGGCGGGTGTCAACACTCGCGCCCGTGGTCGACCGGCTGAGCGAGCCCGTGGTGTCCCAGCCGCCGCCGGGCAGCAGGGTGACGTTGGCGAGCGTGATGCCGGGGATCGTGGTGTAGGGGATGAGGCTGTCGTTCTGCCGCCACCGGCCGATGGAAACGACCGCGGTAAGGGTGCTCCGGTAGAAGTCCGGCATCGCGCGGGTGTACTCGGCGCGGGCATTGTAAGCCTGGTTGCTGGGGGCCAGGTCCATGCGACCCTGGGTGAAGGCGCCCGCGGCGGGGACGGTCGTGACGCCCGCCACGTTGGCGATGCGGTACGGTTCCTCGAAGGTGAGCGTGCTGATGTGATTCTGGAAGATCGAGGCGGACACGCGGACGTTGAGAGCGTTCTGCCCGCTCACGTGCGACACCCCGGCCAGGATGTCATGCGTGGAGTAGTCCACCGGCTCGGCGACCTCCATCGGGGTATTGCCCGGATTGTTGCCCCAGACCGCGCCGAACGGACGCGCCCCCTGGCGTTTCTCGAGCGCGTAGCTCACGTAGCCCTTCCAGGTTTTGGAAAGGTCGGCCTCGAGCCGCACGCCGCTGCGCTTCCGAACCAGGCTGAGGGTGCTGTACGGCGTGTTGGCGAGGACGGAGGCCACGCTCGCGTTGTCCGCCGCCGTGCTGGCGGTGCCGCCGAGGGTCAGGCCGGGCAGGAGCGTGAGGTTGCCCGTGCCCACGCCGTTCCAGAGCGTCCGGTAGCGATCGGTGAACACGTGCGGGGTCTCGCTGAAATACAGCTTCACCTTCCAGGCGTTGTAGCGGCCAAACTGCAGCCCGTAGTACTGGTCGTGCCGGCCGGCGCCGCCGCCGGTCAACTCGACGAAGTACCCGCCCTCGGGTTTCTTCATCTGCAGACTGAAATTATTCAAGTAGGCGCCGTTGTCGGGATCCTGGTACATCCGGAACTGGGCGTTCCGCTCGTCGACGTCGCCGCCGACGAAACCGACCTCGACCTGACCGGAATATTCCCAGCCGGACGCCAGCTTCTGGATGTCCTCCGCCTTTGGCATGGTGAAGGGCAGTTGGTACATTTGCCCGGTGGGTGTGTGCTTGGCTTTCTCCCAGGCCGGATCCTGCGGACGCGCCTTGGTGGTGCCGGCGCTCATCGTATTGCCGAGCGTGGTGCCGACGCCCGTGCCGGAGTCGGCGAACGGGCTCGCCGCGGCCGTCGAAGCGAGGACGACGCCGAGGCAGGAAACCACGGCGCGCAGCGGACTCCGCGGGTGAGTCTTCATGAGGGGCGAGGTGGGGGCCGGAAGTTTCGCAGGGCCGGGGGTGAAGGGGAGAGGGTTCATCGCTGGAACCGGGCTCCGGCCGGGTGATTGCTGCCGTGAACTTGCGAGTGGCAGGTTTGGCACGAGCGGCCGAGGACGCGGGAGTTTACTCCGGCGCCGCCGCCGACGGACTGACCGGCGTTGAAGAAAGTCGTTTGGTGACCGGGATTGCCGTGGCACTGCTGGCAGGAGAACGGACGGGCCACCGTCAACAGCTTGTCGTGGTTGGAGCCGTGGGCGTTGTGGCAGGTCAGACAGTTCTCGCGCACCGGGGCATGTTCCCAGAGGAACGGGCCGCGCTTCTCGGTGTGGCAGTTGTAGCAGAGTTCGTTGACCGAATCGGCCTTGAGCGCCGGTTTCGTGGTCGAGCCATGCGGGTTGTGGCAATCCACGCAGCTCATTTTTCCTTCGGGCAGCGGCATGTGCGAGCGCTTGGCGAACTCGGCCCGCTGCTGCTGGTGGCAGGTGTAGCAGGTTTCGTTGATGGTCGCCTTCTTCAGCAGGCCGGTCTCCGAAAGCTTGGCCATCGGGTTGTGGCAGTCGCTGCAGGACAAGTTCTGCGTGGCGTGCGCCGAGCCCGACCAGAACATCCGCTGCTCGCCCTGGTGGCAGGTCATGCACATCGCGTTCTGCCTTTCGATCGGCGTGCCCCACTCCTTGGTGAAGCCGATGAGCGAGCCGCGATTCGACGGGCTGATGGGATCCTTGAGGTGATTGGAGCCCGGCCCGTGGCAGGACTCGCAGGACACCTTCTGCGCCTCGTTCTTCGGGTTCAGGCGAAACGCGTTCGCGTGCGCCGTGTGCATGAACTGATTGTTCTGCGTGGTGTGGCACGCGATGCACACCGCCTCACCGACGTAGGTGGCGCCGCCATGATCGACCGGCGCGGGAGCGGCCTTGGGCGAGTTAGCGGCGACGACGTACACGACCGCGCTGGCGTAAGCCACTCCGGCAATCACGCCGACCTGCAGGATCGGAAACCGGCTCGAAAATTTCATGGACGTCTCATCTATTGCTGAGTGGGGGTGACCGACGGAAGGGGCGGGGAGGGGAGTTCCCTGTCTCGACCTTCTTCCCGGGGTCGCTTTCAGCGCGAAATCAAAACGGTAACAGGGCTGTTACTCGCGGTGACCGGAGGCGCACCCTCCGGCTGTAGGAGCGGCTTTACGCCGCGACTTGCCGATCGGCCTCACCTTCAGTCGCGGCATAAAGCCGCTCCTACAATTGCATCGCTATCCACGACCGATTTTTTCGCTCCCCTCGGACACGCACTTGGATCTGAGTGGGTGACTCCCCACGATCCCCGCCCCATGCAACGCTTCCTGTACGTTTTTCTTCTCTGCGTCGGACTCGGCGGCAGCCGCCTCGTCGCCCAATCCGACGCCAGTCTCGGACTCCGCCGGACGGCGGATGTCATCTACACCAAGCACGACGGCGTGGCGCTGACCATGGACGTGCTCCAACCGGCTCAGCCCAACGGCGCCGGCATCATCCGCATCGTGAGCGGCGGGTGGCGTTCGAATAATCGCAACATGGCCGGCGGTCCGTGGCCGCAGGCCGGCTACACCACCTTCGTCGTCGCGCACGGCACGCAGCCGCGATTTCACGTCGAGGAGATCGTGCAAGACCTGTTGCGCGCGGTGCGTTTCGTCCGCGCGAATGCGGCGAAGTACGGCGTCGATCCCGATAAACTCGGCATCACCGGCGGCAGCGCGGGCGGCCACCTGAGCCTGATGGTCGCGACGCGCGGCGGCCCGGGCAACGCGGCGGCGGCGGATCCGGTCGACCGCGAGAGCAGTGCGGTGCGGGCGGTCGCGTGCTACTATCCGCCGACGGATTTTCTCAACTGGTCCCGCGATGACGACAACGCGGTGGGCGTGGGCGGGCTCTCATGGCTGGCGGCGGCGTTTGGGCCCGATGCCGTGACGCCCGAGGGCCGCGCGCGGCTCGGCCAGTCGATCTCGCCGATCTACGGCGTGCACGCGAAGCAGCCGCCGATCTTCATCGTGCATGGCGATGCGGACACCGTCGTGCCGGTGTCGCAGGCGGAACGTTTTTTCCGTCGGTCGAAGGAAGTCGGCGCGACGATCGAACTGCGCGTGCGCCAGGGTGCGGCGCACGGCGGCTGGACGGAAATGCGCGACGACGACGCGCGCATGGTCGAGTGGTTCAACCAACACCTGCTCGGGCGCGCGCCAGAGCAGCCTTTCGCGTTCGCGTCGGCGACCCTGCCCAGCACGACCCCGGCGCGGCCGGCGGCGCCGCCGCCGAATGTCATCGTGATCTACGCCGACGACCTCGGTTACGGCGACCTCGGCTGCTATGGTTCGCCCACGATCCGCACGCCGCACCTCGACCGGCTGGCGACGGAGGGCATGCGTTTCACGGATTTCTACTCGGCCGCCGAAGTGTGCACGCCATCGCGGGCGGCGCTGCTCACGGGCCGTTATCCGCCGCGCAGTGGGATGGCCGGCGCGCGCCGCGTGCTGTTTCCCAACTCGGCGGGTGGCTTGCCGCCGGACGAGGTCACGATCGCCGAGGCGCTCAAGCCGCGAGGCTACGCGACCGCGCACATCGGCAAGTGGCACCTCGGCATTCATGCCGGTTCGCGGCCAAACGACCAGGGGTTCGATTACAGTTTCGGGCTGCCGTATTCAAACGACATGGACGCCCGGCCCGACTTGCCGCGCGGTGCCGCGATGTCGCCGACGCCACCGGCCGACGGCTGGAATGTCGCGCTGCTGCGCAACGGCGAGGTCGTCGAACGGCCGGTGGATCAGACGAAACTCACCACGCGCTATACGGAGGAGACCGTGCGTTTCATCGGCGAAAACCGCGCGCGGCCCTTCTTCATCTACCTCGCGCACGCCTTCCCGCACGTGCCGCTCTTTGCCTCGCCGGCCTTCAAGGGCCGGAGCCGCGGCGGGATTTACGGCGACACGGTGGAGGAACTCGACGCGAGCGTGGGCGCGATCGTCGCAGCGTTGCGCACGAACGGCATCGCGGAGCGGACGCTCGTCATTTTCAGCAGCGATAACGGCCCGTGGCTCACGCAGAAAACCCAGGGCGGCAGCGCCGGCCTCCTGCGCGAGGGCAAGGGTAGCACGTGGGAAGGTGGCATGCGCGTGCCCGGCATCGCGTGGTGGCCGGGCAAGATCGGGCCGGCGGTGACATCGCAGCCGGCCAGCACCCTCGATGTTCTGCCCACCGTGCTCGCGCTGGCCGGAGCCGCGCGGCCCGCGGGACGCGTGCTCGACGGCCGTGATCTCACCCCGGTGCTGCTCCGCCAGGAGACGCTGCCGCCGCAGCCCTTTGTTTATTATCGGGGCGAGACGCTCATGGCGGTCCGGCTGCGCGAGTGGAAACTGCACTTTCGCACGCAGGCCGGTTACGGCGAGCCGCAGGCCAAGGTGCACGAGACGCCGCTGCTGTTTCACCTCGGGCGCGACGCCAGCGAGCGCTTCGACGTGGCGGCGGATCATCCTGAGGTCGTCGTGGAACTGAAGGCGGCGGCGGAGGCGCATCGCGCGGCGATGGTGATCGCGCCCACGCAACTGCGCTGAGCCCGGGGCGCGTTCCGATGCGTGCGATGAAAGGCCTGGTGCGCCTGATCTCCGGACTGCTCGTAGTGCGGGCGGCGGGGAGTGCCGCGACGCCGTCCGCGGAACTGCCGGATTTGTCGACCGTGCCGCCCGACCTCGAGGTTCCCGCGGCGCGCGCGCTGGCGCCGGCACCGGGAGTGCGAAGGGTGGCGACCACTGCGGGTTGGGCGGGTCCGGCGGTGCGGCACACGCTTTATCTTCCGACTGACTGGGTGCCGGGGAAACGTTATCCGGTGCTCGTCGAGTACGCCGGCAACGGCGGCTACCGGAATGCATTTGGCGATGTGTCGGAGGGCACCGTCGAGGGCTCGCGGCTCGGCTACGGCATCAGCGGCGGCCGCGGCTTCATCTGGCTCTGTCTGCCGTTTGTCGAGGTGACCGCGAACGGCCCGGCCAACGCGGCGCGCTGGTGGGGCGATCTCGCCGAGACGAAGCGTTACTGCCTCGCCACCCTGCGCGAGGTGGTGGCGCGTTGGGGCGGGGACGAGGGTGCGGTGGTGTTTTGCGGCTTCTCGCGCGGCTCGATCGCGGCGAATTTTTTCGGCTTGCACGACGATGAGATCGCGCGCGTGTGGCGGGCGTTCATCTGTCACAGTCACTACGACGGCGTGAACGAACGCTGGCCCTACGCCGGCGCCGATCGGGTATCCGCATTGGCACGACTGCGTCGGCTGGGCGACCGTCCGCAATGGATCAGTCACGAAGGTTCGGTGGCGCCGATCGAGGACTGGCTGCGCCGCACCGGTGTCGCGGGGCGTTGGACGTTCGCGAGCATCCCGTTTCGCAATCACTCGCCCGACTGGACGCTGCGCGACGTGCCTGCGCGACGGGATGTGCGGGCGTGGCTGGAGGACGTGTTGCGGCCTTGAATTGAAGGTGGAGCGGCGTGTCCCCACGCCGCTGGGGCGCGTTCGAAGGGGAGCCGCGGTTCGATTGCTCCCGAACCAGCAGCCTGGGGACAGGCTGCTCCACCTCGGCCGGCAATTGCGGCTTGAAAAGCCGGCCCTCCCGGACGCTCTTCGGAAGCATGGATCGCCACCCTCACTCGCCCCGTCAATCGCGGCCGCCCCAGTCAGGGCGCGGGTCGCAGGCGCCGGCGCCGCTGGCGGTGAGGTCCGGCGTGCCGCATGGCGCGACCGAACTCGGCTGGCTGCCCGACTGCGTGTACACGGGGGACAAGTTCGAGTCGGGCGTGGCCTTCTTCGCCGATACGGTTGGGCGCATCACGCGTTTTTCGCGCGAACCGGCGGACCTCGCCGCCGCCCGGCGACTCGAGGGCCAGGCCGCGCTGCCGGGTCTGGTCAACGTGCATTCGCATGCCTTCCACCGTGCGCTTCGCGGCCGCACCGAACAGAAGCCGCGGGAGGCGGAAGAGCGATTGCTGCAGCGGATGACGGACGAGGACGTGTTCGACACGGCGCGCATGGCCTTCCTCGAGATGCTGCTCTCCGGCATCACGTGCGTCGGCGAGTTTCATTACCTGCACCGGATGCCGGACGGGAAGCCGTGGCCCGACGTGAATCAAGTGGGCCGCGCGGTGGTGCGGGCGGCGCATGACGTAGGCATCCGGATCGCGCTGCTCAACGTCGCGGGCCTGCGCGGAGATTTTGGTGGCGACGAAAGCAGCCTCCCGGCGCGCGTTCGTTCCGGCAGCGCGGAAACATTTGTCCGCGACACGGAGGCGCTGCGGGTGGCGATGGGGAAAGAATTTCCGGCGGACGAAGCATGGCTCGGGGTGGGCGCGTACTCGCTCGCGCGGGTGCCGATCGAGGCATTCAAAGTGATTGCAGGCTACGCCCGCGCGCAGCGGATGCGGTTGCATGCGCACGGCGCGACGACCGCGTCCGAAGTTCAGGCGTGCGCCGCCGAGTACGGCCGGAGTGCGGTGGCGTTGCTCGCGGAGCACGGGATCGTCGACAAGCGGTTCACACTGGTGGACGCGTTGCAGGTGTCCGACGACGACGTGAAGCTGCTCGGCACCGCGCGTGCGATGGTGGTGGCCGCTCCGAGCTCCGCGCAGCAGCTCGGGCTCGGCGTGCCGCCAGTGGAGAAACTGCTCGCGGCCGGCGCAGGACTCGCGCTGGGCAGCGACCGGCAGGTGCAGATCGACCTGCTGAAGGAGGCGCGGCTGCTGGAGTATCAGCTCCGGACCGCGCGCGAAAAACGACGCGTCATCGGCGCGGATGCGGCGACGGCCCTCTTCCACGCGGC
>JBEIHL010000073.1:0-8687 GCA_040381375.1 Opitutaceae bacterium | reverse complement strand
TCGAGATCGGCGTCGGCCTCCAAGCGACGCTCGGGCGAAGCCACGAGCGCCTTGCCGAGAATTTTGGACGCCTCGATCACGCCGGAACCGAAGTCCAATCCCCGTCCGGGAGCAAATCGAATCGCAGCTAAATCAGCGTCGCGCCTGCAGCGACTGGACTTGTTCGCGCAGAACGTCGCCGAGGCCCAGGAGCAGTGGCGTCGGCGCCTCGGCCGACCAAGCCCGCAAGGCGGCGGTGGCGGCTTCGACCTCCTCGTTGACGGCTTGGGCCACCGCTTCGAACACCCCGAGTTCGTTCATCTGCTGAAGCCGAAGGGCAAGCTGGGGCGGTCGTTCGCCCGAGACCTCGCTGACGAGCGCGGCCGCCTCGGCGGCGGGCAGTCGCTCGAGGAGAACCAGCAGCGGCAGGGTGAGTTTGCCGCTCGCCAAATCGGTGCCCAACGTCTTGCCGATCCGCTTCTCCTCGCCGAAGAAGTCCACCAAGTCGTCGTAAATCTGATACGCGATGCCGAGGTGTCGGCCGAAACGACTGGCCGCCTCGACGAAGCCCGACGGGAATCCCGCGAGCTGTGCCCCCAGACTGCACGAGACCCGGAAAAGCTCCGCTGTCTTCAGGTCGACGATTCGCTGGTAGTCCGCACGGGTGATGTTGGTCGACCGGCGCCGGAGCGTCTGCACGATCTCGCCCGCACATACCCGACGGGTCGATTCGGAGACGGCGGCGCAGACTTCCGTGGTGGGAAACTGCGTCGCCAGGTGCAGCGCGTGGGCAAAAAGGGCGTCACCCAGCAGCACTGCCGCCGTGGGGCCGTATTCGCGGGCCGCCGTCCGCCGGCTGCGGCGGACATCCGCGTCGTCCATGATGTCGTCGTGCACCAGAGTGGCCAGGTGCACGAGCTCGACCACCGCAGCCACCCGCACCAATTCGGCCTGGACCTGGCCCGGGCCGCGCCAGCCGCTGAGGAACGTCAGGGCCGGGCGGATACGCTTGCCGGAAGTGTCGATGCAGTAGTCGACCATCGTCCGGATCTCGGGTTCGAAAGCGCCGAGTTGGCCGTGCAAGTAACGGTCGAGCTCAGCCAAATGTGGTGTCAGCAACGCGAACACCCGGGCAAACGCGTGTGGCTTGGGACTGACGGCCGGACTGGCGACGCTGCTCATGACTCGGCGGACGCTAGGTGCGAAATCGAAAATGACCAACCAATAGTCGCGGCATTAGGTCAGCCACTGAGCTCGCGCAGCGCGGAAACTGCCGCCGACAATGAAAAGGCCGCGGGATTTCTCCCGCGGCCTTGAAGAGATGAGCTCCGGACCGATCAGCGATCCGCGTCGTAGATTTCCAACAGGACGGTTCCGGTCGAACCGGCGGCACCCGTCACCTGCACGGTGTAAGATCCCGGCGCGAGTTGCAGCACGAGCGCGGCGTCGCGGCTGTTCGGATCCAGCGGGAAGGCGCCGACCACCGGAGAAGTGGCCATCACCTGGCTGACGGAAGCGGACTCGGTCCAGTCGTTGTTGTTGGCAATGACCGCACCGGCGGCGATGACGTCGACCCGAGGATCGGCCAGCAGACCGGTAAGACCAAAGCCGGCGAGCGTCGGGCCGACGGCGCGAATCAGCACCTTCTTGCGGACGTCACCCGTGACGGAGAAGCCGGCAATGAGGGTTTCGCCGACGCCGATCTGGCCGCGCGTGGACAGGTTGGTGATGCGCGACGTGACGTTGGTGCCGAAGTCGGCATCGTAGAGTTCGATCAGCGCGGCGCCGGGCGTGGCAGTACCGCCGCCCACCACGGCCGTGTACGTGCCGGGGACGAGCGTGGTCTGCACGGAAGCGTCGCGGCTGCCCGGAGTCAGGGCAAAGGCGCCAACCTGGTTGGCGAGCGTCGCGAGCGGGGCGGAGTTCGCCCAGTCGTTGTTCGACGCCACCGGCAGTCCCAGGCGGGACAGGATTTCCAGGCTCGGATCGGCGAGCGGCGACGCGACGCCGAAGTTGGCCAGCGTCGGACCGACCGCCCGGGCGAGCAGCGGCTTGGAGCCCGATCCAGCGATGACGAAGCCAGCCATGAGCGTGCGATCACCGGTGCCCGCGAGGGTCCGGGTCGAGATGTTGGTGATGCGGCTCGGCTGGACCCGCAGCAGGAAGTTACCCGCCACACTGCCAGTCACGGAACCGCTGACGATGTTGGCGCTGTTCGCCACCATGCCCGCGAACGTGCCGCCCGTCGGGGCCGCAATCGTGTAGGCACCCGTCGAGGAGAGCACTGCACCGCCCACCACGCGGCTCGGGCCGGAGGCGGCGTAGAGCGTGACGGAGCTGTCGCCGCCGACGATCGCGACCATCTGGCTACCGGCAACCCCGGAGATGGAACCGACAACCAGCAGCGGCGAAAACGCGCCGGTCGAGGGCGTGATCGGCCCGATGAAGGTCCGGTCGCCAAAGGTGCCCGACACGCCCGTGGCGGAGGTCTGGCCGCTCAGCACGACCAGGTTGGCCGCATCACGGACGGCGAAGGTGCCGTCCGGGTTGACCGGGATGTCGCTCCAGAAGTAGGCGGCGCCCGCGGGAGTCGTCGCATAGGCGATGAACGTGCCGCGGTTGTTGCGGTTCACCGCGAGCGCGAACCGGCCGGACTGCGTGAGCGAGCCGAAGTCGCCGCGGAAAACCGTGGCCGTGACATTGGCCTGCGAGGGACCGCCGACCGTCGGCAGATCGACGATCATGGAAATCGGATCGGAGATCGCGACCTTGCCGCCGTTGTCCGTGGCCTTGGCCGTGAGGCTGTAGGTGCCGGCGACGCCCGGGGTCCAGACCAGCTGGAACGGACTCGCGGTCGCGACGCCGATGCGCGTGCCGTTGGCGAAAAACTCGACGGACTCGATCGTGCCGTCCGAATCGGACGCGGAGGCGACGATCGTGGTGGCGAGACCCGCCGCGCTGGACGAATCCGGGCTCGGCGACGTGATGCCGACCACGGGAGGCTGGTTGGCGACGACGTTCACCGTGATCTCGGCCGACGTGATGGCGATGTTGTTGACGCCGGTCACGCGGGCCGAGAGACGGTGCGTACCAATTCCAACGTTGCTCTTCCAATTGAAGACGAAGGGCGGAGCGAGGACGGGCGGCGGCGGCGTGCCGGTGCCGGTCGCCGGAGCGGCCTTGGGCAGGGAGTCGTTGAGCTGGCCGTTGACCAGGAACTCGACCGTCTTGAGCGATGCGACGCCGCCTTCGGCGCCGGACGCGCTTACGGTGATCGGAACCGTGGAACCCTGGATCACCGTCATTCCGCTGATCGGTGGATCGACGATGCTGACGGTGGGAAAGTCACCTGCTGCAGTAACCTTGGTCGGTGTCGACGCCACGGCGTTACTCTTATCGTCATAAGCGATGGCCACGATGTCATACTTTCCCGGGACTTGCGGCGTGAACGAGGCAGTGAATGGAAACGTCTGCGTCGAGCTGAGCCTGACGCCATTGACGTAGAACTCGACGTTCTTGATGAATCCACTTCTCGAATCCGCTTTGGCGATAACGGTGATCGCAGTTCCCGCCTGAATGCGGCTGTCATTCGCTGGCGTTGCGATCTGGACCTCCGGAGCTTCGCCGATCTGCTTTACGGTATTGATTCGTCGTGTGGCGGAACCAATCAAGTTTCCATTGTTGTCGTATCCGCGAGCCTCAATCAAGTGGGACGTCGGAGTCGTACTGGTTGGAGTATAGATAAACGAGTAGGGATAGATCGTGTCGGTCGCAGACTCGACTTTAACTCCATCCACGTAGAACTCCATCCGTTGAACGAACGCGTTGCCGCTGGCGGTGTTCGGCTGCGGCGTCGCCGTCGCTTGGACCACGACCGACGATCCGTACGGAACGATCGTGTTGTCCGTCGGGCTCACCAAGGCGGTGCCCGTCGCAAAATAACGGACCGGCGGAGACGTTACCGTGTGGGTGCCATCGGAGGCGACCACCGTGATCAGATAAGCTCCGGGTTGGGGCGGGGCCCACGAGAGCCGGCCGGGCCCGCCGCCGGGCGGCTGGGTGTTGACCGAGGCTCCGAGCGGGATGCCGTTGACGAAGAAGTTGTACGTGAACCCACCGACCGGGAACACACCGCGGGCGAGCGCTTCGATCGTGAAGAAGGTGTTGATGGGCCCGTAGGACTCGTTCTGGAACGGCGTGACGAACGTCGCGCCGCCCGACACGGCGATAGACGTGATGTCGACCGCGAGCACGGGTTCCTGCTGCGCGAGCGCAGCGTGAGGCGAAGCGAGGGCCACTGCGGCCCCCACGCCGAGAATTTTGAAGAGTGTTTTCATGTGCGTCCGGGTGTTGGTTGATGGCACGCGGGGCTCACTTCTGGGTCTTCGGAATCGACGAGATGAAGGGATTCGAACCGTCGCGATGGCCGGGCAGATCCTCGCGGCGCAGGTCGAGGCCGCGGACGCGCTCGGAATCGAACACCTGTTCGACGGAGGCGCCCTCGGCGCTGATCGTCTTCGCGGTGATGAAGATGATCAGGTTGGTCGAATCGGAGTTGCGGCTCTCGGACTTGAACAGACGACCAACCACCGGGATCGAGCCGAGGACCGGCACCTTGTTGGTGCCGTTGTTGGACTGCGACTGGAGCAGGCCGCCGATACCCATGGTGAAGCCGTCACGGAGCGAGACCGTGGTGTTCGCCTTGCGCGACTCGACGATCGGAATCGCCGCGCCGTTGAAGTTCGCGTCGCGGTTCGACTGGCTGACCTCGGGCTCGACGGTGAGCTTGATGAAGCCGCGGGAGTTGACCTGCGGGGTGACCTTCAGGATCACGCCGATCGGGCGGTAGGTGAAGCCGCTGACCTCGTAGACTCCGCGCTCGGTGTTGTAGGTGTAGTTCGGGATCGGGCGCTCCTGACCGACGTTGATCACGGCCTGCGTGTTGTTCAGCGTGACGATCGTCGGATTCGAGACGACCTTGGTCTTCTGCAGCGACTGGAGCGCGCTGAGGACGACGTTGAAGTCGGCCGCCGAGAACACGGCGCTGAGCGCGCGGGACGTGCCGCCCGTGTTGAGCAGCGAGTTCAGGTTGTCGAAGGTGTTGGTGAGCCCGCTCAACGTGGTGCCCGTGTTGACGGTACCATTGTTCTGCGTCGTGGCGCTGCTGAGGTCGCCGGTCGTGCCAGTCGTGGACGTCGTGGTGGTCGTGCCGCCGGTCGCCGTCACGGTGCTCGCGGTCGTCGAGCCGTTGCGCTGCGTGGTGTCGCGGCCCGTGCCCGCCGTCGTGCGCACCTCGTTGGTGCTGCGCTGGCTGGTGCCATCGTTTGTGGACGTGTTGGCGCGGGCGAGCGACTCGCGGCCGCGGAGATATTCATTCTGGATGCCGCCGACGCCGAGCTGATAGCCGGCGAGGGAGGACCAGTTGACGCCGATGTTCTTCACGTCGGTGTCGCTGACCTCGACGAACTTCGACTCGATCATGACCTGGTCGGTCGCCCGGTCGAGCTGCTCGACGATGGGACGGATGCGGTTCATGCGCGTCGGGCGCTCGGTGATGACGAGGCTGTTGCTGCGCACGTCGACCACGATCTTGCCGCCCGCGGCGCTGTCGACCAGCGAGGTGATCGTCGGGAGGATGTCGCCCGCCTTGGCGTAGTTGATCAGGAAGACCTCGGTCGAAAGCGGCTCCTGGAGGAGGCTCTCGGCGCTGACGATCTTGATGATGTTGCCCTCTTCAATGTAGGTGAAGTTGACCGGCTGGAGGACGCTCTGGAAAATCTGGCGCCAGGTCACGTCGCGCAGCTTGATGGTCGTCTTGCCCTGGAGCGTATCCGGCATGATGATATTCAGCTCGAACAGGTCGGCGACGTTGCGGAGGATGTTGCGGATATCCTCGTCGGGAAAGTCGACGGAAAGGGTGTCGCGACCCGCGGCATCGCGATTGCGCGTGGCGGGAGCGACGATGCCCGGAGCGGCCGAAGCGGCTTCGGCCGCTGGAGGAGTCGCCGCGGCTTCGGCGGCCGCGGGGGCGGCCGGCTGCTGAGCCAGCACGCGGTAGGCTGGCATGGCGGCCAGCAGCGCAAGGATAAGGGTCGGGGGCGTGCGTGTGTTCATTTTATCGAACAGGTTTGATGGGCCGGGTGAGTTCCTCGCCGCGGTAGCGCAGCGTGAAGGTGGTTCGGTCGATGGCGACGAGCTCGAGCTCGTAGTCTTGGTTGTTGTAGCTGGCAGTGAAACGGGTTCCGACCTCGAAGGGCTTGTTGCCGATGACTAGCCGCGGTGTATCGCGCAGCATCATCATGCCGCTTGGATTGATCTGAGCCGCGAGCGTCTCGAGGGTCTCGCGCGCGGTGCGCACGCGGGCGGCCGGCTTGGGGCTCGGTCCGCGGACGACCGGGGCGTTGGCGGGATCGCCCTGCTCGGGCCGTTCGAAATTCGGGGGATTGAAAGGCGACGCGAGGTCGGCCGGCAGCGCCGTGGGGGTCCGCTTCTCGGCCAGCCGCTCGGATACGGCCACGGTCGCCTGGCGTTTCTGTGGCGGCGGGATATCTGGATTCACCCGGGCGGCGAACGCCGCCGCGGGCAGGACGGCGAGCAGCAGGCCCGCGATACCGGCATGGGAGGAAAAGCGGGTGATCATGGCAGGCCGAGAAGTTCGAGGGTGAGCGCGAGGGTGAGCGGAGAGGCCCGCGCCGCCGCATTGGTGCTGCACGTCGCGGTCAGCACGCGGCTGTAGTGCGCCCCGCCTTCGAGCTGGCGCAGGAAGCCGAGGATCTGCGGAAAGCTGCCCTGCACCGTGACGGCGAAGGATACCGGCGCATACGTGCCCTTGGCGGGCTTCGCGACCGTCGCGGTCGTCTGCCGGAGATCGAGGATCTTCACTCCGGTCGCGCTCTCCAGTTGGTAGAAATACTGCGTGTTGTTGCCGAGCTGGCTCGCCCGGATCACGCGCTTGTCGATCGCGGCATTGGCGGCCACCATGGACTCCGCCTGCTCCTTGAGCTGGGCGGCGTGCTTGATGTTGAGCGCGATCCGCTCGGAGGCGGCGGACTTCTGGGTCAGCTCCGCCTCGGCGTCGGGCAGGGCCTCCATCCGGAGGTAAGACCCGATGGCGAGCAGTAAGCTCAGCGCCCCGCAGCCCAAGCTGATCGGGTTCTTCCGGATCAAGGTCAGCGCTTCTTCGTTCGTCATGACTTCTTTCCTCCCGGTGCCGGCGCGGCCGGCTTGAGGCGCAACAGGAACTCGACCGCCATGCGGCCGGTGGCCGGATTGCGCGTCGGGGTGCTGGTAAACGTGAACTGATCGAAAAGGGAGAGTTCCTTGTCGTTGCGCAGTTGCTCGAGGTACGCGGTCGCATGACCGCTCGCCGCCGCGGCGTCGCCCCGAACCGACATGCGCAGCGTGAGCCCGTTCTCCCGCAGCTCGAACGTGTCGAGCGCGATGTCCTTCGGGAGGGTCTGGGCCAGCCGTAGCAAAAGGGCGGACACAACCGGCTTCGACCGCTGGAAGGTTTCGACCTCGCCGGCGCGGGTCTCGTCGGCCTGGAATTTCTTGTAGAGGGCGATCGCCTGGTCGCTCACCTCCTTGTTTCGGGCGATCTGCACCTGGATGTCGGCCACCTGGCTGCCGATCACGCGGATCTGCCACTCCCGGAAGCCCGTGTAGACGATAAGCGCCACGACCAGGAAGACCGACACGCCGTTGATGAAGAACGCCGTCCGGACGACCTTTACGTCCGGCAACTTCTCGTAGTTGCGGAAATTCGGGTGCCAGGCCGACTCTGCCGGCGCTGCGTCCACTTCACTTTTTTTCTTCAGCAGGGACAGCATGTTCCGCGTCGTATTGAGCCATCAGCGCCAGCAGGCCGAACCAGCGGGCCTCCCGGGCGTGAGAGGATAAGTTTTCGGCCAGGGTGATCTGCCGCGCCTGCAGCCAGGTTTGAAGATCCGGCCGCACGCTCGTGATGCCGAGCGCGCTGGCGATCACCCCGTCGAGCCACTGGAGCTTGGGCGAAAGCTGCGTGCAGAAGACCTGTCCGACCGACTGGCCGGTCTGCACTTCGTAGAATCCGATCGACGACTGGAGTTCCTTCAGCAGTCGCTTGATCAGGAGCGGGCCCATGCCCGTGAAATCGAAGGTGTTCGAGAAAAAGAGCTTTCGGGCCGATTCCTCGTCCTTCAGCCCCAATTCCTTCTGCACGATCGGCACCATCGCATCGACGCCCTGGTTGATCGGGCGGCATGCCTCGACGCCGCTGGCGGTGACGATAAAGGAGTGTCCCGCCTCGGCGCCGATCTCGAGGACCAACAACGAGGACTTGGACTTGTTCTGGGCGAGCCAGTCGGTCAGGCCGCCCAACGCCGCCACCGAACCAAGTTCGAGGCGCTCGGGGTAGATTCCGCTGCCGAGCAGCGAGCTCTGGATCGTGTTCGCATCCTCGATCGGCAGGCCGCAGAACATCACATCCTTCTGGGCGTTGCGACTCGTGTCACAGTCCTGACCGTCGTTCGCGTTCAGCATCGCGAGGAGGTACTTGTCCTGATCGATCCGGAACTGCTGCGAGCAGATCTCGGAAATATAGCCGTTTTCCCGCACGCGCTTGGTCTCGATCGTGTGCCGGCGCAGGATCCGCTTCGGCGGATAGATGCCTACCGTCGCGTGCAGATATCCGCTCGGGCCCTTCTTCGGCTGGAGCTGGCCGATGACCG
>JBEIHL010000072.1:0-8709 GCA_040381375.1 Opitutaceae bacterium | reverse complement strand
CGGCGGAATCTGGTTGTCGAGGTCGTACGGCGGATACTTGTCGCCCCACGCGTTGTAGCGCCAGTCGGTCAGCGCCACCTCGCCGGTGCGATCGTTCTTCACGAAGATCGGGCCGTGGTCGCGACACCAGGCGTCGTTGGTCGGGTGGTCGTAGAACGTCACCTTGGCCATGTCCGCCCCGGCGGCGGAACAAAGCCGCTTTGCCCGCGACTGCAGGGAGGTCGCGGCGTTGATCCGCACTTCCTGGAAGCGACTGATCTGCGCGACGATCTTCGCGAACGTGTACGGCACCGGCCGGAACTGTCCGGGCCACGAGGCGCGTTTGTGCGGCCACGAGAGCCAGATGGCGACCTGCGACTCCCATTCGGCGGGCATGCGAAAGCCGAGCGCGGCCGGCGTCTCCGGCGGTGAATTTCCTGGCAGGGATTTTTTGACCACGGATTACACGGATTACACGGATCAACCGGACGAACCGGGCGCTTCCGCATCCGTGTCATCCGTGTCATCCGTCGTTGAAAACTTCAGTCGATAAACCGCTTGGTAAGGTTTCCGTACGCGTCGATCCGGCGGTCGCGCAGGAACGGCCAGTGCGTGCGGGTCACGTCGACTTTGCCGAGGTCGATCGGCACGAGCATGACCTCTTCCCGGTCGATGCTGGCCTTCGCGATGATCTGGCCGCTCGTGCCGGCGACGAAGCTCTGGCCCCAGAACTCGATGCCGTCCCCGCCCTCGGGCGTTTCCACGCCGATGCGATTCACGGCCGCGACGTAGCAGCCGTTGGCGACGGCGTGGCTGCGCTGGATCGTTTCCCAGGCGCCGTGCTGGTTCGGACCGTACTCATCCTTCTCGCTGGGATGCCAGCCGATTGCGGTCGGATAGAAAAGGATCTCGGCGCCCTGCATCGCGGTGAGTCGCGCGCCCTCGGGATACCATTGGTCCCAGCAGATCAGCACGCCGATCTTGCCGAACTTCGTCTCCCACGCCTTGAACCCCGTGTCCCCGGGCGTGAAATAAAACTTCTCGTAGTACAGCGGATCATCCGGGATGTGCATCTTCCGGTAGATGCCGAGCAGGCTGCCGTCGGCGTCGATGATCACCGCGGTGTTGTGGTACAGGCCCGACGCACGCTTCTCGAAGAGCGAGGCGATCACCACGACCCCGTGCTTTCTCGCCAAAGTCTGGAACGCCTTGGTACTCGGGCCGGGGATCGGCTCCGCGAGCTTGAAGTAGTCGTGTTTCTCCGCCTGGCAAAAATACTGCGAACGAAACAGCTCCTGCGTGCAGATGATGTTCGCGCCCTGTTTCGCCGCGCGCTCCGCGAGCGACAACGTCTTCTTGAGATTGGCCGCGGAATCCTTGCCGCACGCGTGCTGGAGCAGACCGAGGGTGATCTTCGACATGGTCGGAAATTTTGAAAGAGATTGATTGAAGCGCAAAGACGCGAAGCTCAAACCGCCGCGCCTTCGCGCTCAGCTCCGGGTCAGTACACCACTTTGTTCAGCGGATACTCGACGATGCCTTCGGCGCCGAGTTCCTTGAGCTGCGGGATGATTTCGCGGACGACGCTCTCGTCGATGATCGTCTCGAGCGCGATCCATTCAGGATTGCTCAAGTGGGAGATCGTCGGATTGCGCAACGCGGGCAGTTGCTGCACGACCGCATCGAGGGCGCGTTTCGGCAGATTCATCTTCAGGCCCACCTTCGAGCCGGCCTCGAGCGCACCGCGCAGCAGCAGGGCAATGGTCTCGATCTTCTTCCGCTTCGCGGGATTCGCCCAACTGTTCTTGTTGGCAATGAGCTTCGTGTTCGTCTCGAGCAGCGTATCCACAATCCGGAGCTTGTTCGCGCGGAGCGAGGAACCCGTTTCGGTGATGTCGACGATGGCGTCGACGAGATCGGGCACCTTGACCTCGGTCGCACCCCAGGAGAACTCCACCTCCACCGCCACGCCCTTTTCGGCGAAGTAACGCTTCGTCGTGTTCACGAGTTCGGTCGCCACGCGCTTGCCGGCGAGATCGGCGACGGTCTTGACGGGGGACGACTCGGGCACGCAGAGCACCCAGCGCGACTTCAGCGTGGACGCGCGGCTGTAGACGAGGTCGCACACCTCGACGACGTCGGAGTTGTTCTCCTGCACCCAGTCAAAACCCGTCAGCCCGCAGTCGAAGAACCCGTGCTCGACGTAGCGACTCACCTCCTGCGCGCGAATGAAGCGACCGTCGAGTTCCGCATCGTCGATCGACGGCCGGTAGCTGCGCGAGCTCGTCGTGATTTTCCAGCCCGCTTTCGCGAACAGATTCTTGGTGGACTCCTCGAGGCTGCCTTTGGGCAGACCGAGCATCAGCAGTGGCACTTTTTCGGACACGGGCCGAAAGCACACGCGGCTCCGGGCGCGTTCAAGCCAATTCCCCTGCGGAGAGGTCTGAACGCCATCGTCTCCGCAGAATTGCCGTTCCTGCCCTGCCGCGGTGGTTGACATGCGGATATTCGATTGTAAAAAGAATCCGACTCCGGTCGGTCTCATGCCCACTCCTACTCCTACTCGCACGGAACCCAAGCCCCTCATCGTCATTGTCGAAGACGAGCCTGAACTCGCCGCGCTGCTCGCCGCGCATCTCGAGAAGGCGGGCATGCACTCGCAGATCTGCAACCGGGCGCAACACGCCCTGCGGTTCCTGAAGAAAAATTTCGCGAACCTGATCCTGCTCGACATCAACCTGCCCGACCAATCGGGCTTCTCCCTCGTCGACGATCTGAAGGCGGCCGACATTTCCGTCCCGGTGATCTTCGTCACCGGCAACATCGAGGAAACCAGCAAGGTCAAGGGCCTCGACATCGGCGGCGACGACTACGTCACCAAGCCGTTCAGCTACACGGAACTCGTCGCTCGCATCAAGGCCGTGCTCCGCCGCACCGAGTCCAAGGGCGACCTCAACGTCACCAAGAACGTCAAGATCAGCGACGATCCGTTCGATTTCTGCGGTGCCAAGGTCACGCCGGTTCGGCTGGAGATTTCATTCCCCGACGGCGTCGTGCAGAAACTCGGCCGCAAGGAGCTCGGCATTCTCGCCTATCTCAACGCGCATCCCGGCCAGGTCATCACGCGCAAGGCGCTGATTCATTCCGTCTGGGGCATTCACGCCGATTTAAAGAGCCGCTCGCTCGACCAGTACATCGTCAAAGTGCGCGACCTTTTCGCCGAGCACCAACTCAACCTCGCGGCCTTCCGCACCGTTCACGGTATCGGCTACATCTTCGATCCGAGCGGCGTTTCGCCGGAAGGTCGGTAAGCGGTCGATTCCTGGGATCGCGGACGCCCTCGTCCGCATATCGAATCATGCGGACGGGGGCGTCCGCGCTCCCAAGGGAAAAGTCCCTCAGGCCAATCCCAGGTGCTTGAGCGCTTCCGGCGTCGGACCGGCGTATTTTTCCATCGCGACGTTCCCGATGTACCCGATGTCCTTCATGCCTTCCGGCGTCGTATAGTAGCCGCCGGCAGTGAGGTCACGGAATCGACGGAAGAATTGCGCCGCCTGCCGAAACTCGGGCTTCGCATTGGCGACGTAGCAGATGTCGTCGCAGATCGCGTTGCGCTGGCGCGTGACGAGGTTGACGAAGTCGTTGCTGAACCGTTTCCGCGACTCCGCCTCGAGCCATGCCAGTCCCTCCACCACCGTGCGTTTATCGGCATCATGTCCCGGATACGGCGCACTGATCCACTCGTCGATGAATTCGTGCACGCGGACCGACGACGCGCTCGGGCCCTTGGCGTCCGCCGGAATGATGACGTCGCACAACGCAGCCGCGGTCGTCCGCTGCGCCGCGTTGAACGAGAGCGGCCACACGTCGCCGGGCTTGTACGTTTTGAGCAGGTCGGGATCGGTGCCGTAGCCACCGGGCAAGCCGTTCGCCGGCTGGGCGCCGAAGAGCCGGCCGTCCAGCAGCGGCGTCGACGCCGCCGCCGTCATCATCCACTTGATCGCCGTGCGCCGATCCATCGGAGCCTGGAGAGACATTTCAGGGGTGTTCATGTCAGAGATTTCCCTTCTTGAGTTCGGCGAGCAGGTAATCGCTTGCGCGCCAGGCGAGCGCCATGATCGTGAGCGTCGGGTTTTTGTCGGCATTCGAGCAGAACGGCCCGCCGTCGGTGATGAACAGGTTCTTCACGTCCCAAGTCTGGCACCATTGGTTGGTCACGGATTTCTTGGCGTCCGCTCCCATGATGGTGCCGCCAACTTCGTGAATGATCTTGCCGCCGGCCTCGATCGCCTTCGCGCCGTCGGTCTCCGGTTTAGACCGCACCTTGCCGCCCATCGCCTCGATGAGTTCCGCAAAGGTCTTGTGCATGTGCGCCGCCTGCCGCGTCTCGTGCTCGGACCATTTCCAATGAAAACGCAGGACCGGAATGCCCCACTTGTCCTTCAGGTTCGGATCCAGATCACAGAACGAATCGTCGTTCGGAATCATTTCGCCCCGCCCCGCGAAGCCCATGAAGGAACCGTAGTAGCGGCGGGCGTCTTCCTTGAACTTCCGGCCGTAGCTGCCGTTCGTGTACGCATCGAGCCCCGCAGCGGTGCCCATGTTCGGCATCTGGCGTCCGCTGCCGAACTCGATGTGGTACCCGCGCGCGAAACCAAGCTTGCCCGCGAGCTGTTCCTTATAGAGCCACCACGGCACATAGGTGTGCCCGCCGCCGGCGCCGTCCTCGTTGTGGAGCGGCATGTTCTCGAGCGCGGGAATCTGGCCACCCAGCGAAGCGCCGACCGTGTCCATGATGTACTTGCCGACCAGGCCGCTCGAGTTCGCGATCCCGTTCGGGAAACGCGCCGACTTCGAGTTGAGCATGATGCGGACAGATTCCGCCGAGCTGGCGGCAAGCACCACCACCTTGCCCTTCACGGCGTGCTCCTGACCGGTCGTCTTGTCGATGTAGATCACCCCGGTCGCCTTCCCGGCGGCATCCATCGTGACCTCGCGCGCCATCGCGTTGGACACGATGTCGAGGTCACCGGTGGCCAGCGCCGGCGGCAGATGCACCGTGGTCGACTGATAATTGGCGCGGATCGAGCAACCGCGGCCGCAGGGCGTCGCCCAGAAGCAGGCCTGGCGCGCCTTCATCGCATCGGCGAGCAGCCGCTGGGCCTTGAGGTTGTTCGGATGTATCCGCTTCGGCAGCACATCCGGATCCTGCTTGGTCGTGAGGACCGCGCGGTGAATCGGAATGACGGGCAGGCCGAGCTTCTTGCCCTTGGCGCGGGCGTACTGCTCGCCGGCGCGCATCGCCGGCGGAGGCTGCAGGCAGCCGGCGGGCGAGTCAGGCGTGTTCTCCAGCCCGTGGTTGTCGCCGAAGATGCCGACGAGCATCTCCACCTTGTCGTAATAGGGAGCGACGTCCTCGTACGCCAGCGGCCAGTCGAGCCCCAGGCCGTCCCGGCTGCGGGGCTTGAAATCGTAAGGTCCGTTGCGCAGCGAAATCCGCCCCCAGTGGTTCGTGCGGCCGCCGAGCATCCGGGCCCGCCACCACCAGAACTTGCGGGCGGGATCGCTGGACGCACTCGAATACGGCTCACCGGGAACTTCCCAACCGCCGTCGATCGTCGCATCGTAGAATCCAAAAGGCTTGTCGAGCGTGCTGCCGCCGCGCAGGGGCGCCTGGCTGTTGTTCTGGAACATCGGCGTCTCCGTCTCCGGCACGTAATTGCGCCCGGCCTCGAGCATGAGGACCTTCGCGCCCTCCATCACGCAGGTGTAGGCGGTCTGGCCGCCGGCGGCGCCGGAACCGACCACGATGACGTCGTAACTGGGTTTCGTCTGGCTCGAGGGGATGTGAGGCATGAGCGCGAGTCGGGGTTGAGGGCGGATTTCACGGAGCTGCCGGTGAAAAGCAACTCCGACCTTCACGCGGCCGGCGGTTCCAGCACGGCGGCGACGAACGCCGCCCGCGCCTCCATGTGCGGATTGTGCCCGGCGTTCGCGATCGGCCGGATCTCGGCCTGCGGGAAATGACGCCGGATCGCCGCGTGATCCCCCGGTTCGATGTAATTCGACTTCTCCCCGGGAAGGAACCGCACCGGTCCCTCAAAGCGGTCGTCCTCCCGCAGCGGATCGCTCTCGATCTCCGGCAGCGCGGCCGTCAACACCGGGAGATTGACCTGCCAATACCAGGGCCCCTCCTCCGTTCGCTCCAGGTTTGTGGCGAGAAACTTTCGCGTGCCCAGCGACGGTACGCGGGATTCGAAGCGCATCTCGGCCTCGCCGCGCGAACGGAGGTCGGCGAGATTCAGTTCGTTCATCGCCGCGAAACTCGCCCGGTGCGCCGGCCAGAAGTAGTTCTTCGGCGCGATGTCGACCACGATCAGCCGCTCCACGCGCCCCGGGTGCCGGCACGCGAGCAGCATCGCCACCTTCCCTCCCATGCTGTGGCCGACGAGGGTCACGCGGGAAAGTCCCTGCGCATCGAGCCAGTGAACCACGTCGTCCATCATCTCTGGATACGTCATGCCATCCCCATGCGGAGACCGCCCGTGATTCCGCAGATCGAGCGCCTGCACGTGATAGCTGGCCGCCAGGTCCGCCCCGGCGGTCTGCCAGTTGCGCGACGACCCGAGCATCCCGTGAAGGAGAATCAGCGGCGGCCGGCCCGTGCCACCGAGGTCGCGGCGAAAGAGTTCGATCATATCAGTGCCCCGGCTGGACGGCGCGTCGCTGGAGTCGCCGCTCGCTGAAACCGCGCACGACCACGTAGAATACCGGCGTGAGCAGCAGGCCGAAAGCGGTCACCCCAAGCATGCCCCAGAAAACGGCCGTGCCGAGCGCCCGGCGCATCTCGGCGCCCGCGCCCGTCGCCAGCGCGAGCGGCACGACGCCAAGAATGAAGGCCAGCGACGTCATGAGAATCGGCCGCAGCCGGAGCCGGGAGGCCTCGACCGCCGCCTCGAGACATGAACGCCCCTGATCCTGAAGCTGCTTCGCGAACTCGACGATCAGGATGGCGTTCTTGCTGGCCAAACCCACCAGCACGACGAGGCCGATCTGCGTGAAGATGTTGTTGTCCTGCCCGGCGAGCAGCACGCCGCCCATCGCACTGAGGATGCACATCGGCACGATCAGAATGACGGCGAGCGGCAGTCCCCAGCTCTCGTACTGCGCCGCCAGCACGAGGAAGACGAAGAGCACGCACAGGGGGAAGACGTAGACGATGGTGTTGCCGGCGAGAATCTGCTGCAGCGTCAGGTCCGTCCACTCGAACGAAAATCCGGCCGGCAGCTCGCGCTGCGCCACCCGCTCAACCGTCGCGATCATCTGGCCCGAAGAGATGCCCGCCTGGGTGCTGCCGGTGACATCCGCGCTGGTGAACATGTTGTACCGCTGGACGCGGTCCGACCCGCCGATCCGCCGCACATTCACGATGGAACCGAGCGGCACCATCCGGCCGTCGCGATTCCGCATTTGCAGCCGGCCGACATCCTCCGGGGAATCCCGATACTGCGGCTCCGCCATCGCGAAAACCTGGTACGTGCGACCGAAGAGGTTGAAGTCATTCACGTACACCGAGCCGAGCGAGACCTGCAGCGTCTCGTTCAGGTCGGCGAGCGACACGCCAAGATTCTTCGCCGCAGCGCGGTCGATATCGACGAAGTACTGCGGGGTGTTCGATCGGAAGCCGGTCAGCAGAGACGAGAAGCCGGGCTCCTTGGCGAGGGCGTCGATGAACTTCCGCGTTGCCGCATCGAGGGCGGCGAGCCCCGCGCCATCGAGGTCCTGCACCTGGACTTTGAATCCGCCGGAATTGCCCAGTCCGCGCAGGGGCGGCGGCGGCAGCACGAGGATTCGCGCCTCCCGGATCTCCGAAAATTTCTTCCGCAGCGACGCCATCATCGCGTCGGCCGTGAGCCCCTTGCGCAGGCTGAAGTCCTCAGGAATCGCGAAAGCGGCCCCGACGTTCGACTGGTTGGCCTGCAGCACCGACGAGTAGCCACTGATCGCAAACGTGTGCGCGATGCCCGGCTCCGCGCGCGCGATCTCGTCGACCCGGCGCACCACCTCGTCGGTCCGATTGAACGAGGCCCCATCCGGCAGCTGCACGACGATGAGAAAGTATCCCATGTCCTGAGTCGGAATGAACCCCACCGGAACCCGCGTGAAGGTGAAGATCGTGAGCCCCAGCAGGCCGACGTAGCCGAACACGGACAGGACGGTGTGACGCACCAGCGCCCGCACCACGCGCGAATACGCGTCCGCCATCCGATCGAAGCTGCGATTGAACCAGGCGAAAAAGCCGTGGATCAGCCGCAGCAACCAGAACTCCCGCGGCGGATGGTCGATATGTTCCCGCAGCAGGAGCGCCGCGAGCGCGGGCGAAAGCGTGAGGGCGTTGAACGCCGAGATCACGGTCGCGGTCGCGATCGTGAGCGCGAACTGCCGGTAGAACTGACCGGTGATGCCGCCGAGAAAGGCAACGGGCACGAAGACCGCACAGAGCACGAGCGCGATCGCAATCAACGCGCCGGACACTTCGCTCATCGCCTTGAGCGTCGCCTCGCGACGCGAGAGGCCCTGGCGCAGATAACGCTCCACGTTTTCGACCACGACGATCGCGTCGTCGACGACGATGCCGATCGCGAGGACCAGGCCGAACAGCGAGAGATTGTTGAGCGAGGAACCCAGCAGCCGCATCACCGCAAACGTGCCGATCAGCGACACCGGGAT
>JBEIHL010000071.1:0-8711 GCA_040381375.1 Opitutaceae bacterium | reverse complement strand
CCGCGCGGCGCCGGCGCCGACCCCGATCCACCGCATCAGTCCGATCGAGCGCTGGCGCCACCTGCGCAGCAGCCGGCGCGTGGCGGAGAACGTGCGCGCCGCCGATGGCGCCGGCGTGAGCCATCACGTCTTCGATGCCGGCGCCGGGCTCACCGTCTACCGCGGCGGCGCGTATCCGAAGGATTACTACGGCAATCTCGTCATCGGCGACAGCGTGAACAACCTCGTCCATCGCCGGGTGCCGGTGCCGGAGGGCGGCACGTTTCGCACCGAGCGGGTCGACGTGAACACCGAGTTCGTGCGCTCCTCCGACATCTGGTTCCGGCCGGTGAACCTCGTGAACGCCCCCGATGGCACGCTGCTCTGCCTCGACATGGCGCGGGAGCATTCGGAGACGATCAACATCCCGGCCGACGTCGAAAAACACCTGGACCTCACGAGCGGCAGTGACCGCGGGCGCATCTTTCGGATCGCCCCGGCCGGTTTCCGCGTGCCGCCCGCGCCCCGGCTCTCCCGGGCGACGGTGGCCGACCTCGTGGCGGCATTGGAAAGCCCGCACGGCTGGTGGCGCGACACCGCGCATCGGCTGCTCTTCGAACGCCAGGACCAGACCGCCGTTCCTGCGCTGGCGAAACTCGCCGCTGGCAGCGCTTCGCCGCAGGCACGGGTCCACGCGCTGTGGTCGTTGCGCGGCCTGCAGGAGCTGGAGGACGCAGTCATCGCCCACGGGCTCGCCGATGCCCACCCCGGGGTGCGCGTGAACGCCCTCCGCCTCGCCGAGTCGCGGCTCGATGCCTCGCCGGAACTCCGGGAACGGATACGCGGGCTCGTCAGTGATCCCGACCCGCATGTCCGCCTCCAGCTGGCGTTCGCAATCGGCGAGACGCAGGCGTGGAACCAGGCGGAGCTGCTGGGCCGCCTCGTGGCGGAAAACGGGGAGGACACGTGGCTGCGCTCCGCGGTGTTGAGTTCGGCCGCGGCCTGCGCCGGCGAGTTGCTGGCCCGGGTGGCTGCAGCGGAGCCGCGGCGTGGGAAAGCCGCCGGAGCGGATTTCCTGCGGCAACTGGCGATCGTGATCGGGGCGCAGAACCGGCCGGCCGACGTGGCGCGCGCCGTGGAGGTTCTGGCCGGTCTGTCGGAACCGCAGGTCGCTCTTCCCCTCGTGGGGGCGTTGGGCGAAGGTCTCGCGCGGTCCGGCACGACCCTGGCCAAGGCGGATCGGGCGGGGCGGTTGCAGCCGGTGCTGGCGCGGGCGCAGGTGCTCGCGGCCGACGGCGCTCAGACGGAGCCGCTGCGCCGCGCGGCGATCGAAGCCCTCGCGCAGCTCTCGTATGTGCAGGCGGCGCCGACGCTGCTCACGTTGATTGCGCCGACCCAGTCGCCGTCCCTCCAGCTTGCGGCGATCGGCACTCTTGGGCGCTTTCGTCAGCCCGAAGTGGGACCAGCGCTCCTGGACCGTTACGCGGGCCTCGGTCCGAACGGACGCAAGGCGGTGCTCGAGGCGGTGCTGACGCGGGCCGAGCGCATCAACGCACTCTGGCCGGCGATCGAGCGCGGCGTGGTGCGGCCGCAGGAACTGTCGGCCACCCAGCTCGCCGCGCTGCGCCGGCACGCGGACGAGCCCACGCGCCGGCGGGCGGAACAATTGCTCGGCGCCGCGGGCACGACCGCGCGGGCGCAGGTTTACCGCGACTTCCTGCCGGCGCTGCAACTGCCGGGAGTCTCCGCCCGGGGCCAGGGGCATTTCGAGGCCCGTTGTGCGGCGTGTCACCGGTATGCGGGAAAGGGATACGCCTTTGGGCCCGACCTCGACGGCGTGCGCTCCGGCGGACTCGAAAAGCTGCTCACGAGCATCGTCGACCCGAACCGCGACGTGTCCGCGGCCTATTACCTGTGCCAGGTCGAAACCCGCGATGGCGAAAGCCTCGGCGGTCTGCTGAAGACCGAGACGGCGACGACCGTCACGATCCTGCAGCCGGGCGGCGTGGAAAAGACCGTGTCGCGAACCGCGATCGCGAGCCTGAAGTTCCAGGCTCAGTCGCTGATGCCCGAGGGAATCGAGGCAGGCTGGAGCTCGCAGGACATGGCGGATCTCCTGGCTTTTTTGAACCAATCTGCGCCGGGCAAACGCCTTTGATCTCTGCCTCGTGCTTCGGACTTCCAGCGTAGCGCGAGCATCCTGAAGAATGGATTGGAGTTCGGGGATGGGAATCAACATCGTGAGTTCCTCCCTCGAACCGCCGATGAACTCACCCCGTATCGTCGCCGCGAGCGCCCGGCCACTGAGCCGCCGCCGCTTTCTCGCCCAAACCGGCGCCACGGTCGGCATCCTGGGTTTTCCCGCCCTGCTGCGCAGCGCCTCGCCCAACTCGATGCTGCAGGTCGCGTGCGTCGGGGTCGGTGGCCGCGGCGGCCTTGGGATGCGCAGCGTCGCCACGCATCCGAAGGTGAAGATCGTGACGCTGTGCGACGTGGACGAGCGGTCCCTCACCGCGGCAGCCAAGCTTTTCCCCGACGCCGCCCGCCTGCAGGACTGGCGCGAACTGTTGGGTCGCCGCGCCGGCGAGATCGATGCGGTTACGGTCGGCATCGCGGATCACATGCACGCGTCGGTCGCGCTCACTGCGATCCGGGCGAAGAAACATGTCTATCTCGAGAAGCCGATGGCGCTGACCGTGCACGAGTGCCGGGTGCTCGCGCAGGAGGCCGCGCGGACTGGGGTCGTTACCCAACTTGGGAATCAGGGCCGTTCCAGCATCGAGAGCCGGATGACGGTGGCGCTACTGCGCGGCGGTGCGATCGGGAAGATCCGGGAGGTGATCCTGTGGGAGAACAAGCCGCTCTCCTGGTGGCCGAAGAACACCGAACTGCGCGCGCAGGCCGATCCCATTCCGCCGGGCTTCAACTGGGACCACTGGCTCGGCGTGCGCGAACCGCGGCCGTATTTGCAGCAGACCTACCACCCGAAGACCTGGCGGGCGTGGTTCGATTTCGGCGGCGGTGAGATGGGTGACATGGGCTGCCATCACTTCGACATCACGTTCGATGCGTTGAAGCTCACGGCGCCGCTGCGCGTGCGCCAGCTCGACGGCGGGAGCCGCGGGCCGCTTTGGGGCGACAAACGGGTTGTCGAGCTGATCTTCCCCGGCAGCGACGTGACCGCCGGCTCGACCGTGAAAGTCACCTGGTACGACGGTGGCATCGAGCCGGATCGCAGCCGCATCCAGCTGCCCAAGGGCATCACGAAATTCCCGCTGTCGGCCAACTACTGGATCGGCGAGCGCGGCTCGATCTTCAAGATCTACGGCAGCGGCCGGCCGTTCGTGCTGCCGGAGGAGGATTTCCCGCTCGAGAAATATCCGCGCGACTTCAAGGGGCAGGATCATTTCCACGACTGGGTGGACGCCATCCTCGCGGGCCGCAAGTCGTGCGCGGACTTTGCGCACGGCGGTCCCCTGACGGAGTCGGTACTCGTCGGCGCGCTGGCGGATCGGTTCGCCGGCGAGTGGCTCGAGTGGGACCGGCCGGGGTTGAGCTTCAAGAATCACGCCGAGGCCACGAAGTTGCTTCGGCGGCCCTATCGCGACGGTTGGAAGATTTCCGGACTCGGGTGAGCGCGTAGGGCGGGGTGCGGCGCCTGCGACTCGGGCGATCCGCACCGACGGACGGAGACGCTGACTCCAGGTGCACCGGCCTCGCGGTCACAGGAGGCGTGATGTCCGGTACGAAGAATTGCCAGGCGGACGGTTCGTCCCCTTCGTCGTCGGCGACCCCTATGAACCCCTTCCGCTTCGGCGCCGTCGTGTGCCTGTCCCTTGTCGCTGTCGTGTTTGCCTGCGCCGCCGAACCCACGGCCGGCGCTGCCGCGATCAGCGGCCGCGTCCAGAACGCCGCCACCGGCCAGTACCTCAACAACGCGCGCGTGGTCGTCAAAGGGACCGATGTCGTCGCGTTCACCGACGAAACCGGCAGCTATCGGCTCACCAACGTCCCGTCCGGCTCCGTGGTGCTTGAGGTGTTCTACACCGGCATGGCGCCGCAGCAGATCACGGTGAATGTCACCGGTGCCGCGCCGATCGAGCGCGACATCAGCCTCGCCGGCGGCGCGCGCTACCGCAACGACACCGAGGTCGTGAAACTCGAGTCGCTCGTGGTCTCGTCGTCGCGCGAGATGGATGGCGCCGCGATCGCCATCAACGAGCAGCGCTTCGCGCCCAATGTGGTCAACGTCGTCTCGGCCGACGAGTTCGGCGTGGTGCCCGATGGCAACATCGGCGAGTTCCTGAAAATGCTCCCGGGAATCACCATGGATTACCGCGGCGGCGATCCGCGCGAGATCTCGATGAACGGCGTCCCCTCGGGCTACGTGCCGGTGACGATCGGTGGTTTCAACCTGGCGTCGTCCGAGGTCTCCGGCACCGGCCGCAACGTCGAGCTCAACGCCGTTTCGATCAACAATCTCTCCCGCATCGAGGCGGTGTATTCACCGACGCCGGAGTCGCCGGGCTCGGCTCTGGCCGGCTCGGTGAACCTGGTTCCGCGCAGCGCGTTCGAGCGGGCGCGGCCGGTGTTCAACGGCAGCGTCTACTTGGCGGCCCGCGACAGCTCGATCGAATGGGGGCGCACGAAGGGACCGGCGAAGGAGCCCACCTACAAGATCCGCCCGGGCTTCGAGTTCTCATGGGTGGTGCCGGTCAACAAGCGCTTCGGTTTCACCGTCTCCGGCGGCGCGTCCACCCAGTACGTCGAGGGTCCGCTCCTGCTCAACACCTGGCGCGGAGCGGGCGCGGCGACCAACGGCACGACGCTGCCCGACACCACGCCCGACCGACCCTACCTCTCCGACTTCCGGGTGCGCATCGAGTCGAAGATCGCTGACCGCTCCTCCTTCGCCACCACCGCCGACTACAAGCTCGGGCCCGCGAGCCGGCTGTCCTTTTCTTTTCAATACGGCACGTTCCACACCGACTTCAATCAGCGCTCGCTCACCTTCATCGTGAATCGCGTGCTGCCTGGAAATTTCTCGACCCGGTTTACGCGCGGCTTCGCCGGCGCCGGCGAGGTGAATCTCTCCAACAGCGGGAATCATCGTTACAGCCGCACCTTCATGCCGACGCTCACGTTCCGGCACGACGGCCCGGTCTGGAAGGGCGAGGCCGGGCTCGGCACGTCGCACGCGCAGAATCGTTTTCGCAACCTCGACAAGGGCCGGTTCGCGTCGACGCTGGCGCGGCGCACGGGCGTCACGGTGTCGTTCGACGAGATCTTCTACCTCCGGCCCAATGTCATCACGGTGACGGACGGCGTCACCGGCGCGCCGGTTGATCCGTACGACATCAACTCCTACGCGCTCAGCACGGCCGGCGGCAGTCCGCAGAAGTCGCGCAACACCCAGAACACCGCTTTCGCCAATGTCCGGCGCGACTTTGACGTGGGGTTTCCGCTGACGCTGAAGGCCGGCGTCGACGTGCGCCAGTCGCGCAGCGACAACCGCACCGCCAACACCTCGGTGAACTTCCTCGGCGCCGACGGTCGCGCCACCACGACGCCGGTGGGCGCCAGCGACGACGGGGCCGGACAGGTCTACGATCAGGACTACTATCAGCGGGCCGGGCTCTACGGCATCCCGCGCGTGCAGTGGGTGAGCAACGAGGACGTGCTGGACCTGTATCGGTCCCGGCCGAACTACTTCACGCTCGACGAGAACACCCTCTACCGCTCGCAGATCAACAATTCGAAGATTTCCCGCGAGACGATCTCCTCGGTCTTCCTCCGCGGCGACGCGCAGTTCTTCAACCGCCGCCTAAAACTCGTCGGCGGCGTCCGCGCCGAGCAGACGAACATCGACGCCCGCGGCCCGCTCAACGACCCGACGAAGAATTTCCAGCGCAACGCGGCCGGCCAGGTCGTCCTCGGCGCCAACGGCCGTCCCATCGCGATCGCGAGCGACCCGCTGGGCATCGCGCGCCTGACGCTCATTGACCGCGGCGCGAAGGCGGAGAAGGAGTACCTGCGGCTCTTCCCGAGCATCAACGCGAGCTACAATGTCCGCGATAATTTGATCGCCCGCGCCGCGTGGTACACTTCGGTCGGCCGGCCGAATTTCAATCAGTACTCTGGCGGCGTGACCCTGCCCGACCTCGAGTCGGAACCGAGCAACGCCAATCGCATCGTGGTGAACAACGTCGCGATCAAGGCGTGGAGCGCGAAGACCACGAAGGTGACGCTGGAGTACTACTTCGAGCGCGTCGGCCTGCTGTCGGTCGGCGCCTTCCGGCGCGACATCGAGAATTTCTTCGGCGCCACGACTTTCGACGCGACGCCCGAGTTCCTCGAACTCTACAGCCTCGATCCAGTCCTCTACGACCGGTTTCAGGTGGCGACGCAACAGAACCTCGACAGCTCGGTTCGGACCCAGGGCCTCGACGTGAACTACCGGCAGGCCCTGACGTTCCTGCCCCGCTGGGCGCGCGGCCTTCAGGTTTTTGCCAACGGCAGTGCGCAGCGTCTGATCGGTCCCGCCGCCGCCAACTTCGCCGGCTACATTCCACGCAGCGGGAGCTGGGGCGTCAGCCTTTCGCGCGAGAAGTACAACCTGCGGCTCAACTGGAACTACCTCGGCCGCCAGCGCCGCGGCCTCGTCACTGGCCGCAGCATCGAGCCGAACACCTACACCTGGGGCCTGAAGCGCTCCTACATCGATCTCACCGGCGAGTACTCGATCCGGAAGAACTTCGCGCTCTTCGCCAATCTCCGTAACATCAATGACCCGACCGACGACCAGGAAATCGCCGGCCCCAATACTCCCGCCGAGGCGCAATTCCGCCAGCGCGCCGACTTCGGCTCGCTCTGGACCATCGGCGTCAAGGGGACGTTCTGAGCCGGATTTCAGCTTCACGCCCTGCCCCGATTCATGAAACACGTCATCCTGCTCCTGGCTCTCTTCACTTCGGCCGCGATGGCTGCCGACCGTCCGAACATCGTGTACGTCCTGTGCGATGATCTTGGATACGGCGACGTCTCCGGGCTGAACCCGGCGGGAAAAATCAAGACCCCGCACCTGGATCGCGTCGCGCGCGAGGGCATGATCTTCAGCGACGCCCACAGCGGCTCGGCCGTTTGCACCCCGACGCGTTACGGCGTGCTGACCGGCCGCTATGCCTGGCGGACCAAGCTGAAGAACGGCGTGCTCGGCGGTCTCAGTCCGCGACTGATCGAGCCGGGCCGCCTGACCGTCGCGGCTCTGCTCAAGGCGCAGGGTTACCACACCGCCGCGATCGGCAAGTGGCACCTCGGCATGGACTGGGCGAAGAAGGGCGCCGGCGGCGTGAACGCGCTCAACATCGAGTCGCGCGAACAGGTGTTCAACGTCGACTATGCCGCACCGATCGCGAACGGCGTGAACAGTGTCGGCTTTGATTACTACTTTGGCATCAGCGCGTCGCTCGACATGGTGCCCTACCCCTCCATCGAGAACGACCGGGTAAAGGTGCTCCCCACCGAGGATCGCGATTACCCGATGTTCCTCGGCCGCGCCGAGGGCAGGGTGCGCAAGGGACCGGCCGCGCCGGGCTTCGAGATGGAGCACGTGCTGCCCGATTTCACCAAGCAGGCGGTGGAGTATATCGGCGCCCGGGCGGCCGACGCGAAGCAGGGGAAGCCGTTCTTCCTGTACCTGCCGCTGGCCTCGCCGCACACGCCGGTGGCTCCCAACAAGGAGTGGCAGGGCAAGAGCGGGCTGAATGCCTACGGTGACTTCGTGATGGAAACCGACGCGAGCATCGGCGAGATCCTAAAGGCACTCGACGCGCACGGCCTCGCGTCCAACACGCTCTTCGTTGTGACCAGCGACAACGGTTGCTCGCCACAAGCCGGCTATCCGGAGCTCGAAGGGAAGGGACACGACCCGAGCCACATTTTCCGCGGTCACAAGGCCGACATCTACGAGGGCGGTCACCGGATTCCGTTCCTGGTGCGCTGGCCGGGCAAGGTGGCGCCGGGACGAACGAGCGCGCAGACGGTGTGCCTCACCGACCTGATGCGGACGGTGGCGGACATCCTGAAGGTGACGCTCCCGGACGATGCGGCGGAAGACAGCGTGAGCATCCTGCCGGCGCTGCTGGGCAACGATCCCGCGCCGTTGCGCGAAGCCACCGTGCATCATTCGATCAACGGGTCGTTCGCGATCCGGCAGGGCAAATGGAAACTGGCGTTCTGTCCCGGGTCGGGCGGCTGGACGAGTCCGCGGCCCGGTCAGGACGACGCCAGCAAGCTGCCCCTCGTGCAGTTGTTCGATCTGGAGGCCGACATTGGCGAAACCCGCAACCTGCAGGCCGAATATCCCGAGGTCGTCGCGCGCCTTACCCAGTTGATGGAGAAGTACGCCGCGGAGGGCCGCAGCACCCTCGGTGCGATTCAACCCAACGACGGCGAAGTGGACATCTGGCGCGCCGGCAAGCTGGCGCATCAACCGCTGGCGACGAAGAAGGGAAAGAAGAAGTGAGCATTGAGCCCAGCATTCTTCAGGTGGAGCAGCCTGTCCTCAGGCTGCTGGTTCGATTCGTCAGATGGATCTGATGCCGACGATGCTCGACCTGGCGAAGGTATCCGTCCCGGCACGACATCGGCTCGATGGGACGAGTCTCGTGCCGGTAATGCGCGAGTCCCGGCCGTAGGCTGGAGCTTCGACCGGGGAGCGCGGACGTCCTCGT
>JBEIHL010000070.1:0-8727 GCA_040381375.1 Opitutaceae bacterium | reverse complement strand
GACATCCCCGAAGGCTCCCGTGCCGAAGTCCCACCAACCGCGCCACTTCCAGGGCATATAGGCGGGGTCATAGGCCCGGGCGGCGGCGACGCCCAGCCAGGCGTCCCAGTTCACGCCGGGCGGCACCGCCGGGGCGCCCTTGGAGTGGTCCGGACGCTTGAATGAGCCGAGCGGCTCGCGCCAGGGCGGGAAGAAGGGGCGGTTGGTCCAGCTGACGATTTCCCGCACCTCGCCGAGCACCCCCGCCTCGACCCATTCCTTGAGGATGCGGCAGCCTTCGTCGGCGTGGCCTTGGTTGCCCATCTGGGTGACCACCTTCTTCTCCTTGGCGCGGGCCGCGAGCTGGCGGGCTTCCCAGACCGTGTGGGAGAGGGGTTTTTCGACGTAGACGTGCTTGCCGAGGGCCATCGCGGTCATCGCCGCGGGGAAGTGCATATGGTCCGGCGTGGAGATCGTGACCGCGTCGATCTGCCCGGCCATCTGGTCGAACATCTTCCGGTAATCGTCGAAGCGGGCGGCGCCGGTGTGGCGGGCGGATTCCTCGGGGAACTTTTCGCTGAAGCTCTTGAGCGAGGCGTTGCAGCGGCGCTCGTCGACGTCGCAGATCGCGACGATGTTCTCGTCCTTCATCGCCTGCACGGCGGCGCCGCCGCGGCCGCCGGCGCCGATGATGGCCACGTTGAGGCGCTTGCCGGGGGGCGGCGTACCGGCGGGTTGCGCGCGGAGCACGGCGGGGAACGCGAGCGTGCTGACGGCGGAGGCGGATTTGAGGAACGTGCGGCGCGGGAGGGGAGTGGCCATAGGGGAGGGGATGAGGGACGGTGCGGGAGGCGGCGGGCCGGGGGCAATCCCGGAGTCGGCGGGGAGAAACTTGGGATTGCCGTTCCGCGGGCCGCGGCCTCTCCTTGGGGCACTATGCTCGTCCATACCGTCTACTTTTGGCTGCGTTCCGACCTCACCGCGGCACAGCTCGCGGATTTCCGCCGCGGCGTGGAATCCCTCGGGGGCATCGGGGCCGTGAAGGCGATCTACGTGGGCACCCCGGCGAAGACGACCAAGCGGCCGATCATCGACGATTCCTACTCGGTGGGGCTGACGGTCATTTGCGAGGGCGTGGCGGGTCACGACGCGTACCAAGTCGATCCGTTGCACCTCGCGTTCGTGGAGCGCTTCAAGACCTTCTGGACGCGCGTCCAGATCTACGACGCGGAGTGAGCGGCGCGGCCGGGCGGTCTGTTGGCCGCTCGGCGAGATTTTCCTTCGGCGCAAGCTGGTTCAAGGCGGCCTGGGAGTGCGCCGAGGGTGTGGTTAGGTCTGCATCGGGCCGCCCTCACCCTGCGGTGCCGCCGTCGCTCCGATTCCCGTTCGGGGTTGGGCCGCGCGAGGGGGGGAGGCCCAGCACCCGTTTGAAGACGCGCGAGAAGTGAAACGGGTTCGGGAAGCCGAGGGCCTCGCTGACCTCCTTCACGCGTAATCCGCGGTACCGCAGCATTTCCTCGGCTCGTCGCAGTTTCAGCCGCAGGAGGAATCGGGCGGGAGCCTCGCCAAAAAGGCGGCGGCTCAACACGGTGAATTGTCGCGGGCTCATGCCGGCAGCATCGGCAAGTTCCTCCACCTTTGGGTTGGCGTTCAGATGCGCCTCGAAGACGGCGGCAAGGCGACTGCGACGAGCCTCGACCTCGGGTAAGCGCCGGAATGCCTCGCTCAGGGCGCCGGCGGGCAAGCCCCGCACGATCCGCCAGAAGAGGGCCTCCAGCAGGCTGTCCTGGATCGCAGGGGCGTAGTTGCCTCGGGCTTCCGCCTCGCGCTGCAGTTCTCGCAGGAAGAGCCGGTCGCGGGCATAGTTTCCCCTGCAGATCTGCCACGCCGGTGGCACGCCGTCGCGGAAGAGGTTCAGCACCGGCTCCCCGGGCGCGGATGGCCCCAGTCGGAAGTGCAGGACATGGTGCCGCTGTCCGTCGTGTAGGTGATCTTGGTGCCAATCCCCGGGTTTCACCAAGAGCACCTGCCCGGCGAGCACGGTCAGATCCTCCCCGTTGAGTTCACACCGGTAGGGCCCGCGGTCTACGAGGATGACCTCGTAGTTCATATGCTGATGCCGAGGGTACTCGTAGTTGCCCTCCATCCGCAGCAGGTGGAAATCGTCGAAAATCGGTCGGATGCGCACTCCTGGATCGACGAATTGGGGCCGGCGGAAACGCTGCTTGTGGACGCGCATGGGGTTGACCGCGGTCCTCAGGATCGCTGGCGAAACGGTCAAGGCAACCGCACAAAAGGATATGCTTTTGCTGGTATGGATATGGCGCGCGAGGGTCCCGAGCGACTATGATGCGCCGGTAGTCTCGCCAGCCGGTAAGTGCGGCTGATCAGGACCCATTCCCTATTTCCCGTTGCGGGCGGACCAGGCTTCGGTGTTTCGACTCCGGAGCCCGCGAACCCCGTTCCACCCCACCCGCGTGCCCGAGCCCGTTGCCGAACCCAATCCGATGATGCCTCCCGTGAGATTGCGCTGTGCGCGCCGAGACTGGAAGCTCGCCCTTCCCGTCCTCCTACTGGCCGGATCCGTGCGGGCGGCCCTGGCACCCACCCCGGCCAGCCCTTCACTGCCGCGGCCGACCGGCGAGGCGGTGATCCTCTCCCCCTTCGAGGTCGCGGCGGAAAGCGACGCTGGCTACATGGCCAGCAACACCCTCGCCGGCAGTCGTCTCAGTTCGAGCCTGCTCACCACGCCAGCCTCCATTTCGGTCTTCACCAAGGACCTGCTGGCGGACCTTGGCGCCAGCGACGTGATGGAAGCCGCGCGCTATGCGCTGAACGCCACCCCGATGGAGCAGAACTCTCCCTCGTCGAACTTCGAGGCGAACATCTTCAGCAATAATGCGGTGGAATTTCGCGGCTTTGGCGCCGGGGGGCAGGCCCGCAACTTCTTCCCTTGGTCGGTGACGTCCGACGCCTACAATGTCGAACGTCTCGATTTCTCACGCGGGCCCAACTCCATCCTCTTCGGCACCGGCACTCCGGGTGGAATCATCAACGTCACGCCGAAGCGTGCCAATCTGACGCGTAACGCGGGCAGCGTGGGTTTGCGTCTCGGTTCGTGGGAAGCCCATCGCGTGACGTTCGATTACAACTTCGTGGTCAAAAAAGGCGTCCTCGCAGCCCGATTCAACGCCGTTTGGGATGACAGTGACGGCTATATCAACCACGCCTTCACTCGCCGCGAAGGCCTGCACGGCGCCGTGACCTTCCGGCCGTTTCCGAACACGACCGTGCGGCTGGATGGCGAGCGGCTGTCGCAGGACCGCAATATCGGACGGACATTCCCCCTCCTCGACTTCCACTCCGGTTGGAACGGCGTGACCATCCCTGCGGCCGGGGGGGGCCTGCCGGCAAATGCCTTCGGTCTTGCGCGGATCGCCACCAATCTGCCGGCCGTCGTGTTCGACTCCAACTCGCGGGCCGTGATGAACTGGGCGGGAATGGGCCAGACGGTCACGGATCGCGGCAGCACGCGCGAACCAACCCTCTCGCGCACGCAGAATTTCGCCGGTCCGGACGACCGCAACGATGCCAAGGTCGGCAACCACACGCTCATCGTGGAGCAGAGGTTGCTCGACAAACTCTACCTGGAGGGAGCCTACAACCGGCTGATCTACGACTTGGCCACGAACCGGCCACTCCTTCAGGGTTTGGCGGCGAGTTACGGCGTCAGCATCGACCCTAACGAGCGTCTTCTTGGCGGGGCCGTGAATCCGAATGTCGGCCAAGCCTACACGGAGGGGAATTGGGCCAAGGGCTGGCAAAGCAACGATTCCAAGGACTATCGCCTCACGGCCTCCTACGAGCTCGTCTTTGGCCGCTGGTTGGGGCGCCACCAGATCGCCGCGCTGTACGGCCGGCGCGACGATCGCGAACGTTCGACCAACGCTCGGGAAACCGATGTCAACCGCGTGTTCGCGCCGACCCGGCCGCTGAGCGACAACGCGCATCGTATCTTCCGGCGGCACTACCTCCGCTACGGCGATGGCGCCGCGAATACCGGACTCACCAACATCGACGGCATCAACGGCATCGACTCCGAGTTCATCGCCCAGGCGGCCAATCAGGTGCGGGACCAGATTCTGCGCCAGGACTACCGGCAACTGTCGGTGATCAGCCACTTCTGGCGGGGGCGCCTGACCCTGATCGGCGGCATCCGGGATGACGAATTCAAGTCCCGAAGCCGCGACTCGACCGGGCAGGATGCGCGGGGCAGCTTCTATCGCGCGGGGGATTTCGGCGCCTGGGGGAGTCCCTTTGGGAAGAAGACCAAGACCTACGGGGCGGTATGGCGGGTGGCCGGTCCGATTTATCTCTACGCCAACGCCTCGGAGAACTTCAACAACCAGTCCAATCGCGTGCCGGTGATCGGCCGGGATGGGAAGTTCACCTTGGATCCCATTCCCCCGCGCGCCGGCGAAGGGCGCGACTTCGGATTGCGCTACAGTGATCCCAGCGGCCGGTTCAATGCCTCGCTCGGTTACTACGAGACCAACGAGCTGAACCGGACTTTCTTCTGGTTCGGGAGCGTGAATACCCAGAGCAAGGTAATCATCGATCGACTCGAACCCGGGCAGTGGGTCAGCAACTTCCAGGACGTCTCGGACACCGAAGGCCGGGGCTTCGAGTTTGAGGTCACCGCCAACCCCACGCCCCGCTGGCGCCTGACCGCCAACGCAGCGAAGAAGGAAACCGAGCTTTCGGGCCAGGGGCGCTTCTTCAAAACTCTGTACGGGGAGAAAAAGGCGGCGTGGCGTGCCACCCGGGACCCGATCGTGCTCGATGCGATGAACATCATTGAGCCCATCCTGACGACCTTCGTGAAGGACGGGCAGAAGCGCTTGGGTGAGCGGGAGTACACGGCCAACCTCGTCACCAACTACCAGTTTGACCCCGGAGGCCGGCTGAAGGGTTTTTCCGCCGGATGTGCCTTCCGTTATCTCGGTCCCGCGATCATTGGGTATGATGATGCGAACGCCGACAATCTTCCCGAGGTTTTTCGGGGGAAAGGGGATGTCGTGCTCGACCTGAACGCGGCCTACCGGCGCAAACTCCGCGACGGCCGTGCGGTCCAGTTCCAGCTCAACCTGAAGAACGCGCTCCAGAACCACATGGTCCAGCAGGTCGGGATCGTCGCGGTGGCCTTTGATCAGGAGGGCGGCACGATCCTCTACAAGCGTCCGCGCGAATTTCAGGTCTCGGCCACGCTCGACTTCTGAAGCCCGGGCTCCAGCCGGTACGGTCGGAATAGCTGCCGGAAACGACGGGCTCTTGCCGATCTGGAAATGGCAACGCACCTGCCGCATCTGCCAGACCCGCCGCCCTCCTCCCCGTGGTCACACCCTTCCGTACCCCGCCGCCGCCGCTCGTGATGCCCTCCCCTTGCGCCTCGCTCCATCCGTCGTTCCCCACCTCGTGATGCCTCTTGCGTTGACCGACGCGGGGCAGGCCGCGGAGCCGCCCGCGCCCGTCGCTCAGTTCATCGAGGCGCATTGCGCCAGTTATCTGGACGCGGCCGAGCTCGGGCTGCGGGAGGCGGTGGCGACGCGGGTTACTCCAATGCTGTCCCAGCAGATTGGCTGGCGGGTTGCGCAAGTGCCTTTGGATGAGGACTAAAACCCCTTTCGCAGCTGCTAACGATTTGAACGTGGTGGAAGCTTCCGGCCGGATTCTGCGTTATGAACGCAGGCAAAACCGTCTTTTCCCAAGTCGTGGCCCGGGGGCCGCACTGGCAGTTTCAGCGCCTGGCCGCCGGTCGTGAACCAAGGTCCAAAAAATGATCCCTCTCGCCCTATGAAGCACTCGATCTTCCTTCTGTTCGCTCTCGCGCTTCCCAGCGGTCTTGGCGGTGAGCCGAAGAGCCTCCGGATGCCGCTTCATTCGATCGATGCGCGAGAAGAGGGCTTCGAGTCGATCTTCGACGGCGAGTCTCTCACGGATTGGGATGGAGATCCGAAATATTGGCGCGTGGACAACGGCGTCATGATTGGTGAAGTCACCGCGGCGACCATACTCCAACGCAATAGCTTTCTTATCTGGCGCGGCGGCAGGCCGCGTGACTTCGAACTGAAGGTGGAGTATCGCGTTTCCGCTGAGGGCAACAGCGGGATCAGTTACCGCAATCTCCAGCTGACCGACGCACCGTGGTCCCTCGCGGGCTACCAAGCCGACATCGACGGAGCCAGCCATGACAAACGCCTGCCGCGCCGTCGCTACACCGGTAACGTATGGGAGGAGCGTGGCCGGCGCTTTCTTGCGTGGCGCGGTGAGATGGTACGGATCGATGAAAGCGGCCAGCCCTGCCTCATAGGCCGGCTCGGCGAAAACGCGGCGCTGGAAGGAATCATCCGGGAAAACGACTGGAACTCGTATCATCTCGTCATCCGCGGCAACACACTGATCCACATCCTCAACGATCGGGTGATGAGCATGGTCATCGATGACGACACCCGGAATCGTCGCATGGAAGGACTCATCGGGGTGCAGGTCCACACCGGGGCACCCCACAGAATCGAGTTTCGCAATTGGCGATTGAAGAACCTGGGACTGTCGCCTTGATACCGGGGTGGTGCACACCGGACCCCCAGGCACGCCCACTGGGTCGGCCTGGATCCCGGTCAGGGCACTCAACGTGCACCGCCTTCACGTGGTGAGCCCTAGGGTGGGCGCCGATCACCTCGGGTTTGAACCAGTAGGAAGACTTCGCGCGCCAAGGCCGAGCCGCGAACGCGACCGCCCGCTCGCGATCGGATCTCCCCCTGACCGCCTGCGCCCCACGCGCGGTCGCCCCGGCTCAGGGCAGCTCGGCGATCGACAGGTTCCGGTACCACGCCTCGCTGGGCGGGCCACGGTGGATTTGTACCGCGATGACGCCGCTCAACGGGATATCCTCGTCCGGCTCGGTGTAATCCACCGTCAGTCTGCCGTTCACAAACAGTCGGATCCGGCGCCCTTCGCAGCGGATTTCGTAGTGGTTCCAATCGTCTGGTTTCAGATGCAGCAGCAATTGCTCTCGGTCGGCTGTGCCCAACATGCGACGGCGGCGCGATTCATCATAGAGGCAGCCCCACCAGCCGCCGTTCGTGTCCGACGACATGTCTGCCTGATAGCCGCGCACCTCATGGCTGTTGGGAATCCGCTGACTGCGAATCTGGATCCCACCGTTCGCCGGGCCGACCAGTTTGCATTCGGCGCGCAGGATAAAGTTCGTGTAAGAGCGCGTGGTGGCGAGGAATTCGTTGCGGGGAATCCTACCCTGAAGGCTACCGCCAACGATCGCTCCGTCCACGATGCGGAAGCTTTGGGCCGTGTCGCCTTCCCAGCCGTCGAAGTCGCGGCCGTTGAACAACGGTCGGAACTCCGGAGCGACACGGCTCGCCGCCGCGCTCGCGCCGCGTATTCGCTCCGCCAGCGCGGCGGCCTCCTCGCGCGAAGGCGTATCGTCCCCGCCGGCCGCCACGCGTTCCAGCAGCGTCACGAGAAGGGCGGGTTGCGGCGACCGGGCAGCCCCCTGCGCTACGCGTCGGCCGATTTGCACCACGGCAAGGCGCGCCTCCGTAGCCACGACCGAATCGTCGAGATAGGGCCGGAGCAGGTCCAGTCCCGAGGTGTGCGCGGCCGCAAGTTCGCTGAGGCCGATGACGAGCTGTGATTTCTCCTCCCGTGTGGAGACCACCTCGTTGAGTTCCTGGAACCAGCCGACGGCCAGACCCGAGGTGTGTTCCCTTGTGGGGCGGCGGATAGTGCGGCGCCAGGTCGAGATGGCGCCCCGCCAGAGCATGGCCCGCCGCGTGGGCGGAGAATTACTCCGCAGGTTCTCCAGCAGCCACGGCATCGCCGAGGGATCGGGCCAGTCCACGAGCGCGCGGAACGCGGCATCGCGGACGGATTCATCGCCATCCTGCAGGGCGCCCTGCACCGTTGTGCAGGCCAGCGGTGTCCCAATGAGGCCAAGAATCTGGATCAACAGCTGCTTCTCCGCCGCATTCGTCGCGGCGGAGAACGCCGCCAAGATCGCGTCCAAATTGCGGCGAGCTCCCAGCACGGTGATCATCTGGGCGCGGGCCGGCGGAGAGAGCTCCGGCAGTGTTCTCAAGAGCACCTTGTCCACACCGTCAGCGCGGATCTGCGACAGACTCAGCAATGCCGCCGCGGCCTCCGCCTCGCTGCCGCGTGCCACCGCCTCCAGCAGAGGCGGAACGCTCGACGATGCGCCAAGGGTTGCCAGCGCCTTTATGGCGGCAATGCGAACGTCAACCGATGAACTTCGGGCAAGCAGTTCAGCGGGCTGCAAAACCGCTGGATCACGCCTGTCCACCAGCACGCCTATCAGCTGTTCCTGCACCGCCGGCTGAAAACGCGTCAGTTCGGCGATCAAGGCCGCGGTAATGGACGGTCCGGGCAACTCGCCGGCCGCGCGCAGCGCCCCGTCCCGCAGAGCCGTGTCGGCGGAGCGCAGCTGCTCCAGTAGGAGCGGTAGCGCGCCATTCCTGCGGCTGATGATCGCGCCGCGCGCCGCCGCCGTCCGCAACGCGTCCGGCAGCTCGACCGCGCGAAGGTCGTCGTAGATCGAAACCGCGATTTCCGCCTTCCCGAGGGCGAGTTGTCGCTCCGCAGCCAGCAAGCAGGCCGCGGCGGAGTCGGCGCGAAACTGCGCGGGGCCGGTACGCAGTGCCGTGCGCAGCGTCG
>JBEIHL010000069.1:0-8763 GCA_040381375.1 Opitutaceae bacterium | reverse complement strand
GGTCTCACCACCGTGGGTGGGCTTTAATCTTAGTCTTGCTCCTTTTGGGGTTTTTTCACCCCCCTACTTTGCGCCTCCGGGTGGGTTTTCGTGTCTAAACCCCGCTCCTACAGCTGGGGCAATAGCCTGGTAGTACGAGGACGGGGATGAATGCACAGGAGCTCGCGGAGGACGCAGAGGTCTGAATTTCTCTGCGTCTGGCCTCCGCGCCCTCTGCGAGCTCCTGTAAGAACCGTTTGGAGTTTTTCGAAAATCGGTACGAAGCCCTGCTGGGATCGGGAAAGAAGATTGCTGCGTCACCGCCCGCGTAACACAGTCGCGCCCGCGCATGAAAACACCCCGCCTGTCATCGCGTCGCACCTTCCTGAGCCATCTGTCGCTGGGAGCCGCGGGACTGACGCTGACGTCGCGGAGTCGCGCGCAAGGCGCACCGCGTCCGCTGGGCGTCGCGTTGGTCGGCCTGGGCGGTTATGCGACCGGGCAACTGGGGCCGGCGCTCAAGCTCACGCAGCATTGCCGGCTCGCGGGCGTGGTCACGGGCTCGCGCGAGAAAGGGCTCAAGTGGGCGCAGGAGTTTGGGTTTCCCGAGAAGAATATCTACAACTACGGGAACATGGCGCGGCTGGCGGACAACCCCGACATCGACATCGTCTACGTCGTCACGCCAAACAGCCTGCACCCCGAGCACGTCATCGCCGCGGCCTGGGCGCGGAAACACGTGATTTGCGAAAAGCCGATGGCCAACAGCGTGGCGGACTGCGACGCGATGCTGACGGCGTGTCGCCTGGCCGGGGTGAAGCTGTCGGTGGGTTACCGGCTGCAGTTCGAGCCGCACAACGTCGAGCTGAAGCGGCTCGCGCGGGACGGTGACTTCGGCGTGCTGAAGAAGATCAGCGGCGCGCTGGCGTTTCCCATCCGACGGCGCGTGTGGCGCGTGGAGAAGAAGATGGCGGGCGGCGGACCGCTGATGGACATCGGCATCTACTGCGTGCAGGCCGCCGGCATGGCCGCGCTGCCGCCTGGCGCGGGCCAGTGGAGCGGAGCCTCGACGGTGGCGATCACGGCGCGAGAGCACCCGAAGACGCGGCCGGAATTTTTCCTCGATGTGGAGGAAGGCATCGACTGGACCATGGAGTTTCCCAACGGAGCGAAGGCGGAATTCATGACCAGCTACGACCAGGGTGCGGACCGGTTTCGGGCCGAGGGCGACAAGGGATGGATCGAGTTCACGCCGGCGTTTCCCTACGGCGGGCTCAAGGTCACCACGAGCCGCGGGCCGTTCACGCCGCCGGTGCCGCGCAGTCAGCAAGCGGTGCAGATGGATGATTTTGCGCTCAGCATCCGGGACAACCGCCCGTAGCCGGTGCCCGGTGAAATGGGCCGCCGCGACATGGTTATCCTCGAGGCGATCTACGCTTCGGCCGCCCGCGGAAGCCGGCGCATTGAAATCAACGTATGAGCAGAATCATGCAGGGGAGTATTTTCCAGTCGGCGGTTCGAAGGTGGGAGGGGCTTTACGCCCCGACCGTTTCGCGGATGAAATCCGGTCGGGGCGTGAAGCCCCTCCCACCATTAACGGTGCCAGTGAGCTTGGTCCGCTGCCCCCGGCTCACGCTGCTGGCCGCGCTGCTTTTCGCGCCCCTGGCGGCGCAGGATTTCGATGTCGTCCTGCGCGGCGGCCGCGTGATGGACCCGGAATCGGGCCTCGATGCCGTGCGCGACGTCGGCATCAGCCGCGGCGTGATCCGCGCTGTCTCGGAACAGTCGCTCAGCGGCGCGACGACGATCGACGCTCGCGGACTCGTGGTGGCGCCGGGTTTCATCGACCTGCACCAGCATGCGCAGGCGCCGGCCGACTACGCGTTGAAGGCGCAGGATGGCGTGACCACGGTGGCCGAGCTGGAGGTCGGCGCCGCCGATGTTGACGCTTGGTACGCCGCACGCGAAGGGAAGACGCCGATCAATTTTGCGGTGAGCGTCGGCCACATGCAGTGCCGCATGGTGGTGATGGGAGACCGGCCGGATTTCCTGCCCGGGGCGAAGTCGGGCGCGGCCACGAAGGTCGCGAACGCTGCGCAACTCGCCGAGTTGACCCGGCTCATCGAAAAGGGCCTCGAGCGCGGCGCGGTCGCTGTCGGCTTCGGCTTGCAGTACACGCCAACGGCGAGCGAGCGCGAAGTGCTGGCGGTGTTTCGCGTCGCCGCGAAGTTCAACGCGCCCTGCCACCTGCACATGCGGGCCAAGGGCGACGTCGGCCCGGCCAACGTGTTCACGTCCGTGCTCGAGATCGTGGCCGCGTCTGCCGTCACCGGTGCGTCCGCCCACATCTGCCACGTGCAGAGCACCGCGGGCCGTCTCACGCCGGCGGTGCTCGATCTCGTGGCCGAGGCCGTGGCGCACGGGTCGAAACTCACGGTTGAATGCTACCCGTACACGGCGGGCATGACCGACATCAAGTCCGCCATCTTCGACCCCGGTTGGCGGGACACGATGGGCATCGACTACAAGGACCTGCAGTGGGGCGCGACGGGCGAGCGGCTCACCGCGGAATCGTTCGAGCGCTACCGCCAGGTGGGCGGCCTCGTGATCGCGCACTCGAATACCGAGGAGGTCATTCGCGCCGCGGTGTCGCACCCGTTGACCTTCATCGCGAGCGACGGCCTGCGCGGCCACCCGCGGCACGCCGGCACGAGCGCACGCATTCTCGGCCGCTATGTGCGGGAGACCAAGACGATCACTTTGATGCAGGCGATCGCGAAACTCTCGCTCATGCCGGCGCGCCGGCTCGAGGAACGCGTGCCGACGCTCCGCAACAAGGGCCGCGTGCGCGTCGGAGCCGATGCCGATCTCGTCCTGTTCGATCCGGCCAAGGTGATCGACCGTGCGTCCTACACCGAGCCGCACCTGCCGTCGGCGGGTATCCCGCACGTGCTCGTTGCCGGTGAATTTGTCGTGCGCGACGGCGCGCTCCAAACGGGGCGCAACCCCGGCCGCGCCGTGCGCGCACCGCTCGGCGGCCGGCCGTGACTCGTCAGAATGAAACTTGCTCGACCAGAGGAATGGCCCACGAAACACCCGAAAACCACGAAAACGGCCCGGAGCTTTCGTGCTTTTCGTGTGTTTCGTGGGCCCTCGGTTTGATCTCTGCGGCGGACTCCCGAATTGCATCCTGAATGAGCACTGCCCCTCTCCCAGACGTCCGGCGTTCGATCGGGTTTTGGAGCGGAGTGGGTCTGTTCGTCGGCACCGTCATCGGCGGCGGCATCTTCCGCACGCCGGCCTCGATCGCCGGGGTGCTCGGTGATCCGACGCTCATCCTGGCGCTGTGGCTCGGCTTCGGCCTCGTCTCGCTGTGCGGCGCGCTGACGCTCGCCGAGCTGGCGACGATGCTGCCGAAGACCGGCGGCGTGTACGTGTACCTGCGGGCGGCGTACGGCGACAGCGCGGCCTTCGTGTTCGGCTGGGTTTACCTGTTTGCGGCGATTCCGAGCGGGCTCGCGGCGCTGGCGGTGTTTTTCGGCGAACTCATGCTCGGGTTTTTCGGGGTGGCGCCGGCGACAAGTGCGTGGGCCATTCCCATCCTGGCGTCGGGTGCGATCGTGCTGCTCTCGGCGGCGAACATCGCCGGCGTGCGCTGGGGCACGTCGATTCAGAACGTATTCGCCCTGCTCAAGGTGGGGGCGCTGCTGGCGCTCATCGTCGTGGGACTGAGCTCCGGCGCGGCGGATTTCGGGCGCTGGTTCGCAGAACCGGCGCAACCGGATACGCTCGCGGGCCTCGCGGCGGCGACGAAGTCGGTCATGTTCACGTTGAATGGCTGGGTCTACATCAGCCTGGTCGCGGGCGAAGTCGTGGAGCCGGAGCGCCGGCTGGCCCGGATGATCATGACGAGCATGGCCACGATCCTCGTGCTCTACCTGCTGGCCAATCTCGCCTATCTCGCCCTGATCCCGCTCTCCGCGATGCCCGGCACGGTCGTGGCCCGCGAGGCGATGCGCGTCGCGCTCGGGCCGACGGCGAGTGTCGTCATGGGCGCGTGCATCCTCGCGAGCGTGTTCGGTGCGATGAACGGCGTGATCCTCGCGAAGGCGCGCGTCGCGTATGCCCTGGGTCGCGACGGCCTGATTTTCTCCTGGCTGGGTCGGGCGCATCCGACGCGCGCCACGCCGTACGTCTCGATTCTGATCCAGGGCGGGGTGGCGATCGTTTTGATCTTCGCCCTGACCGATCCGTCGAGCCCGCTGCGGTTGTTCGACCGGCTGACCGCCTACTTCATCCTCGTGGAGTGGCTGGCCCTGGTGTTTGCCATCGCGGCGGTGTTTATTCTGCGACGGACGATGCCCGCGGCACCGCGGCCGTATCGGGTTCCTGGTTACCCTTTTGTCCCGGCGTTCTTCCTCGTGGGAACGATCCTGGGCCTGGGCGCGATTCTGTGGAGCGCGATTTCCCGCGGCGACTACTCGCCGCTGTTCGGCCTGGGCATCATGGCGGCGGGCTTTCCCGTGTACGGGCTGTGGCGGCGCAAGGTCGGGCCGGCGGTGCCCTTGACGACCACGAGCGCACCGCCGTCCGATTGATACCTATCGCCCGTGAGGTTTAGACCTATGCCGCCGCCGGACACTTCTACTTCGACCACGGATCACACGGATAGCACGGATTAAGCATGTATCCGTGTCATCCGTGTGATCCGTGGTTAAAGTCAAAAACTCCAAGTTCGCTCGTATGAGCCGCTTTTTTCCATGAAAACACCCGTCAGCACCAAGAACGCGCCGTCACCTTCGGCGCCCTATTCCCAGGCGATCATCCAGGACGGATTCGTCTTTGTGTCCGGCCAAGGCCCGATCGACCCGGCGACCGGCCAGTACGTGAAGTCCGACATACGCTCCGAGACGCGCCGCGTCTTCGACAATATCCGCGCGATCCTCGAGGCCGCCGGGACGTCGTTCGACAAGGTCGTCAAGGTGAACGTCTACCTCCGCGACATCGGCGACTTCGCCGCGATGAACGAAGTGTACGCGACGGTCTTCACCGCGCCCTATCCCGCGCGTACGACGATCCAGGCCGGCGCCCTGCCGCGGGGCTTCGGCGTGGAAATCGAGTGCGTGGCCCACGTGTAGCGCAGCGCGCGACGCGGACCGTTTTGGTTGCCCACGGAACACACGGAGCACGCGGAAACCGGATACTCTCGGTGCGGAACGGATCTGCGGCTGGAAGCCGCAGTACCGTTCAGTCCTCGGGCTCGACTGTCACGCCGGTGGTCAGCGCGTGCGCGCCGCCGCCGCTGAAGAGGCCTTTGACGGGACTGACGTCGGCGTAGTCGCGACCGCGGGCGACGACGATGTGTCCGGTGGAAACGAAGCACGCGTTGGTCGGATCGTAGTCGATCCAGCCGGTACCGGGAATGTAGACCGAGACCCAGGCGTGCGACGCGTCGGCGCCCCTGAGCCGCGGCTTGCCGGGCGGGGGCGTGGTGAGCAGATAACCGCTCACGTAAGCGGCGGGCAGTCCGTGCTGGCGCACGCAGCTGATCAACAGGTGCGCGAAATCCTGGCAGACTCCGCGCCGGTGCCGCAGCACGTCCGTCAGCGGCGTGGCGAGGGTGGTCGCCTTCGGGTCGAAGGTGAACTGCGTCGCGAACCTCGCGCCGACCGCGGCGAGCCAGGCGAGGGCGGGCGGATCGTCGGCATCGAGGTCCGCGGCGAACTCACGGGCGGCGGGCGGAAACGGCACGTGTACGGACGGATGCAGGTATTGTTCGAGGATGAAATCCGGCCCGGCGGCGATGGCGGCGGCGATCTGTTCCCGGGCGGCGGAAAGAGCCGGCGTCAGGCCCGGCATCGGCAGCGTGGTCTCGTCGCGTTGCACCAGGCTGCGGCTCGTGACCAACAGCTCGGTGTGCGGCTCGCGCAGCGTGAAGACGTGCTGGGTGTTGCCAAAAAAATCCGTCCGGGTCGCGAGGTCACCCGCCGGCGGCGAGATCTCGAGCTCGAACGCGAGCGGAATCTGGCCGGCTTCGCCGCGCGGATACAGGTGCAGCGACTGCCACGCGGCGGTCGAGGGCGCCGAGTGCCGGTAGCGCGTGCTGTGGGTGACACGGTAGACAGGCATGGGTCAGCGCCGGACCGGCGGGGCCTCGGTGTGGGTGAAATAGACCTGCGTCACCTGGTCGCTCAACTCCGCCAGGGTGGCCTGGCTTTCGTTGAAAAACGCCGCCGCCTGGCCGGGTGTCGCGACGAGCGCCGGGGTGTCGAGCAGCCGGACGCGGCTGAGCAGGCGGAACGCCAGTGTCCGCAATCCGGATACGGCGCGCGGCGCGAGCTCGTCGGGCAACTGGCCAAGGTGGGTGTTGATCTGCTCCGCGAGGAAGTGCAGCCCGCGCGGGTTCTCCTCGGCGGAGAACAACCACGCGAGCACGAGCGCGGGCTGGAACACCCCGTGATACGTGGTGCGGTAGCTGAAGAGACTTTCGGCGAAATGCAGGAGCGACTGCAGCCGGAATTCGGACGGTCCCGCGGCGACCGGTGGAGCGGGCTGTCCCGGTCTCGGCGCGGCTGGAGGAACGCCCAGTCCGCTCAACAGGTTTCGCGCGAGAAACAGGAGATGCTGGGCGCGCTCGATCAGGCGCCCGAGCATCAGAAAACGCCAGGCCGTGTCGTGGGCGAGGGTTTCGTTGGCGATGGCTTCGAGCGCCGCCAGATGCCGGGCCAGTTCCGCGGGAGCGGGCGCCTCGTCGGAGTCGGCGGCGAGCCGAAGGTGACGCAGACAGCGCCAGGCTTCGGGCGGCAGCCGCACTTTGGCGTGGTCGAGATTGCGGATCAGGTAAGAGAGGTTCGACGCGAGGCTCGACGGCAGCGCCGGGTTATTGATCGAGGCGTCGAGCAGCCCGTCGAGCTGGTCCATCGTCGCCTCCGGGGGCACGGGCGCTCCCTGGATGGATAACAGCAGGCGCAGCGCCGCGCTCGCGACCGCCGGCTCCAGCGCCGCGATCTCGTCGCGCAGCAGCGGATCGAGCTTGTCGAGCAGCCGCGCGAGCTGCGCGGTGCGTTCGAGATAGCGGCCGAGCCAGAAAAGATTGTCCGCTAGCCGGCTGGGCGTATCGGCGGCGCGGAACACGGTGTCCGCCAGCGGCACCGCCGGCGGCAGCGGCGCGGGATCGACGCCGTCCGCGCGCAGGACCCAGGTGTCCTTGGTGATGCCGCCCTGCTGGAGACTGACGAGAGCGTCGTCGCCCGCCGGTTGGAACCGCGTCAGGCCGCCGGGCATCACGTGGTAGTCGCCGTCCTGCCAGCACACGAAGAGCCGCAGGATGAACGGCGCCGGCCGCAGCGTGTCGTCGATCCACGCGGGCGTCGTGCCGAGGAGCACGCGCTCCTGGCCGCAATGCGCCCACGGCCGCGCCTGGATGTCGGCCGCCAGCGCGTCGCGTTCCGCGGCGGTCATGGACGGACCGTAGCCCGTGGCCGAGGGCCCTGGGAGGCGGAACGTCGGCTTGACCACGAGGGAATCGAGATGGTCGAGAACGTACTGGCGCGCCTCTTCCTGGCCGCACCACCACGTGGCGACGCTCGGCAGCTTGAGTTCTTCGCCCAGGACCTCGCGCGCAAGCGGGGCGAGAAACGCGAGCAGGGCGGTGGTTTCCAGCGCGCCGGCGCCGAGTTGGTTGGCGATCGCGACGCGGTGGTCGTGGGCGGCGTGCACGAGGCCAGGCACGCCCAGCAGCGAGTGCGCGTGCAGCTCGAGCGGGTCGCAGAAGCTGGAATCGACGCGCCGCACGAGTGTGTCGACCCGCTTGAGCCCGCCGACCGTGCGGAGAAACACGTGCCGGTCCCGCGTCGTGAGATCGGCGCCCTCGACGAGCGGGAAACCCAGGTAACGGGCCAGGTAGGCGTGCTCGAAGTAGGTTTCGTTGGCCGGCCCGGGCGTAAGGAAAACCACGCGCGGATCCTCGCCCTCACGAGCGCGGCTGAGGGAGGAGATGGACGACCGGAAACCGCGGAAAAATTCGTAGAGCCGTTCCACCGGCGCGCGGCGGAAGGCCTGCGGCAGGACCTCGCGCGTGAGAATTCGATTTTGCAGCGAGTAGCCTAGGCCCGAAGGGGCGTCGATGCGGTCGCGCAACACCCACCACTGACCGTCGGGCGAACGGGCGAGATCGACCGCGCAGGTGTGCAGCATGACCTCACGGGGCCGCGCGATGCCAACGCACGGACGCAGGAACTGCGGGTTGGCCAGCGCAAGGGCGGCGGGAAAGGAGCCGTTGCGCAGCAGCGTCTGCGGCCCGTAGAGGTCGCGCAGCAGCTCGTTGAGCAGTCGCGCGCGCTGGCGGAGGCCGGCGGAGAGCGTGGCCCAGTCTTCCGCCCCGATGAGCATCGGCACGGCGTCGAGCGGCCACGGCAGCACGGCCGAGCGTTCGCCCGCGTAGACGTTCATGCTTACATCCTGCTCGACGATTGCCCGCTGGCAGGCCGCCTGCGCCTGCCGGAGGGTGAGCGCCGGATCTGGACCGAGATGGCGGAAGAACTCCGCCCAATGCGGCCGCACCTTCCCGTCGCGACCCTTCAGCTCATCGAAACGATCCGCCGCCCCGGTGTAGCCGGGCAGCGGATCGCTGGTGAAGGGTGGAGCGGAGGCGGACACGAGGGAAAGTGTGGGGAGGAAGGGGCGGGGAGGGGAAGGGGGAATACGCGGGTTCCTTCCCTGGGAGCGCGGACGTCCCCGTCCGCATTTTCGATCCGATGCGGACGAGGGCGTCCGCGCTCCCAG
>JBEIHL010000068.1:0-8800 GCA_040381375.1 Opitutaceae bacterium | reverse complement strand
GGGCGCGACCGAGGCGCAGTTCGAATGCTTCCTCGCCGCCTGCACCGCCGCGCTCGCGACCGTGCCTGCCGCCTCCGTCAACCACTCATGAGCCCGAACCGTCTGCAAAACTCCGGTCCGCATCTGATCGCCGCAATGGTGACTCCCTTCACCCCCGCGGGTGACATTGACCGGCCGAGTCTCGAACGCCTCGTGGCGTTTCTCCAGCGCGGCGGCATCGACGAGTTCTTCCTCGTGGGGTCGACCGGCGAGGCTCCGCTGCTCGACGAATCCGACCGGCTCGTGATCATCGAGACGGTGCGGCGCGCGGCGCCCGATGCGTTGATTTACGCCGGCGTGAGCGGGCTGGGCCACCGCCACGCCGTGCGCAATGCCGGCGACACGCAGCGCGCGGGCGCGGACGTCGCGGTGCTGATGTGCCCGTTCTTCGTCGCGCTCGATCAGGAGCAGCTCGTCAACTACTGCACGCGCGTGGCCGACGGCAGCCCGCTGCCCCTGACGGTGTATCATCATCTGCGCATGCCGACGCAGTTTGCCGTGCCGACGGTCGCGCGGCTGGCGCAACATCCGAACATCGTGGCGTTGAAGGATACCAACGGCGGGGACGCCAACCGCTGCGCCGAGATTCTGGCCGCGACGGCCGGCCGGCCGCTGCGTTTCCTGCAGGGCGTGGAGAAACTGGTGCTGCCAACGCTCGAGGCCGGTGGCCACGGCTGCGTCGTCGCTCAGGGCTGCATCGCTCCGCAATGGTACCGCGCTCTCTTCTCGGCGTGGCAGGCGGGCAACATGGCCGAGGCGCGGGCGATGCAGGAACGCATCACGGGACTGTGGAGCATCTTCACGCGTCCCGAGGTGAGGCAGTCGTTCAATCACTTCCTGCACACCCTGAAGCTGCCGCTGCACCAGCGGGGCGTGCTGGCCACGACGGGGGGCGCGCTGCCGGGCATCACGTTCGAACCCGTCTTCGAGGAGATGATTACGACCTTCATGCGCGAGCATCTCGACGCCGGCACCGCGTCGCCCGCCTGATGAAGCGGCGGCGCACTCGTTTTCCGGTGCGATTTCGCGCGACCGGGCTCGCCACCGCCGGGGTGGTCACCTAGCAACGCCCGCCATGGCAAGCGACTCTTGGTACCGGCAAACCCGATGGCAGGTGGCGCTCTTCCTTTCCGCCGCCGCCGCGATGAATTACGCGGACCGGGCGTCGATGGCGGCCATGCTGCCGGCGATCCGCAGTGACCTTGGCATCTCCGATGTCTCGCTGGGCTTGCTCGGGTCGGTGTTTTTATGGAGCTACGCGATCGGCTCGCCGATTGCCGGCAGCCTGGCGGACCGGTTTTCCCGGACGCGGCTCGTGGTCGGCAGTCTGGTGGCGTGGAGCGTCGTGACGGCGTTGATGGGTCTGGCGACCGGCTTTCCGATGCTGCTGGCGCTGCGGTTTGCGCTCGGGGTGACGGAGTGCCTCTTTCTACCCGCCGCGATCGCGCTGATTGCGGAGTATCACGGTCCCGGATCCCGGGCGCGGGCGTTGAGTCTGATCTCGATCGGCGTGAACACCGGAATGGTGCTCGGCGGCAGCTTCGCCGGCTACATGGCGCAGCACTACGGCTGGCGCACGGGCTTCTGGGCGCTCGGCATCGGCGGCATCGTGCTGGCCTTGCTGGCGAAACCGATCGTGCCGCGCTCCCCGCCGATCGCGAAGGCCGCGGTGCAGCGCGCCTCCCTGCTCGAGGCGATCAAGTACCTTTCGCGGGTGCCCTCGTACTACGTGCTGCTCACCGAATCGATGCTCTCGGGCCTGGGCCTCTGGATCTTCTTCTCCTGGCTGCCGCTGTATTTTAAAGAGACCTACAACATGACGATGGCGGCGGCCGGCTTCGCCGGAACGTTCATGCTGCAGATTTCCGTCGTGCTCGGTATTTTCGTCGGCGGGAACCTATCCGACCGCCTCGCGGCCGGCGCGCCCCACCGCCGGATGCTGCTGTACTCGGTCTTCTATCTCGCGGGCGCGCCGTTCCTGCTGCTCTTCCTCGGGGCGCCAAGTTTTCCGGTGATCGCGGCCGGGATCGCGGCGTTTTCGTTCGTGCGCGGCATCGGCCAGGCGAACGACAACCCAACGCAGTGCGAGATTGTGCCGCCGCAATTTCGCTCCACCGGCGTCGGCTTCATGAACGCGGTCGCCACCGGCGCCGGCGGCGTGGGCGTGCTGTTCGCGGGCTATCTCAAACGCGAGGTTGGCCTGGCCGGGATCTTCGCGGGCATCTCCGGGGTGTTCGTGCTCGCGAGCGTGGTGCTGTTTATCGGCTACCGGTTCTTCATCCGGCGCGACATCGCGCGGGCGCAGGCGTGGTCGGCCGCCGCGGCGCAAGCCTGAGGGTGTTGCAGTGAACAAGGCCGGGAAGAACAATCCCGGGTGGTGGTACGTTTTGAAAAAACATCCCGCCCTTATATCCGCGCCGACCCTGAGAGCGCCGGGCTCCCAGGGCGAATTCGTCGCCGTGCCCTCCTTTATGGTCATAACTCGATCCAGCCCCTGTTCGCTTCGACGGACGACTTGGCCGCTACCTGGCCTCCAGCCGCAGACTCAGATCCGCCAGACGAATCTCTTCCGCGGCCACGACGGTGACCCGGTGCCGTCCCGGCGTGACTTCAGTCGAGGGCACGTCGGCCGCGAAGCCGGAATACGGTGTCGTCAGCGCCGTGGGCGCGAGGTCCACGTGGTTCCATTTCACGCGCACCGCGCGCGACGCTGACCCGGTGCGCAACTGGAGCCGGGCGCGGAGCGGTCCACTCGCGCGCAGATCGTCGCCCACGTACAAATCGTACGTCCGGCTTTCGCCCGCCGCGATGGTTTCCGGGGCGTCCGGCGTGAGAGTCGGCAGCGTAATGTGCCGTTGAGCGGGAAAATAGCTGCGCGAGTTCGACGCGCCCTGCACGCTGGCGAAATAAACCTTCGGCAGCGGACGCAATACCGCCGGGTCGCCCAGTTCGCGCCAGAGCGGGGACTTCGGATCGAAGTGATTGAACATCTGGATACCGTCCACGCCGGCGGCCCACGCCGCCAGAGCCCGCGCCCGGAGCGCCTCGAGGGAACTGCGAGCCGCGACACCCGCGGCATCGCGCACGCGGCTTTCCGCCAGACAGGCGTAGATCTTCACCCCGAAGCGCCGCGCCAGCGCCACACTCTCGCTCCACGGGTTCAGTTGAAAATAGCCGCCGGGCACGAGCATGTCCACGGAGCCGTCGGCCAGCCACCGTTCAAGATCGAGGCCGATTTCGCGGCAGTAGCTGACCGAGTCGGGCGTCTTCACGCTCAGCAAAATGTATTTCCCACGGCGCCGGCCCGCGGCGTCGAGATCGGACCGGATGTCGCGCAGCAGCGCACTCATCTGCGCCCGCTCTTCATCACCCACCGGCAGTTCGGCGGCGGTTTTGCGGAAGAACACCGGATGGCGCCAGAAATCGAGCTCGATGCCGTCGAGATCGTAGTTCGCGGCGACCTCTGCGATGGTACGCCGCGCTAGGTCGCGCACCTCGGGCCGGCCGTAGTCGACCGCGGTCCACATGCCGCGCTTCGGCGGCGCTTCCTTGGTGCCGAGCAGAAACGCGCGATTCTCCTCCTTGAATTTAGGCCAGAGCAGCGGATTCGACGCGTCATGCGTGTCGTTCATCCGCATGGCCCAGAACACCTCTTGCCCCACTTCCCGGCTGTGCTCACTCACGACCCGCAGCGCGTCCGTGCCGAGGGGAGCGAGATCCGGCAGCAGGTTGTTCCGGTAGCGACCTTCGCGGACCAGGAACGGCTCCGCCACCGTCGTGCGATGGGCGAAGCGCCCGAACGTGCCGCTGGTGGTGTCGAACACCACCGAGTCGACCTGCGTGCCCACCAGCGGCGTGGTGCGCAGCGCGAGAAAATCCCGCGGCTTCGGCAGCGGTTCGGCCGGCACGCGGGTGTCGCCGCCGCCGTCGTTGTTGAAGATCAGACGCCGGGGGCGCGCCTGCGCGACCGCCCGCGCCACGGCACGCGACGGCTGCGGCAGGTCGAAGCGTATCCGGGCGGCAAACACGCGGTTCTTCGCGCCCCACGGGTTGTCGGGCGGAATGATGAGCATCGGGCGGTTGGTCTGCATCCACTCCGCCACCGTCACCCAGGTCTCGTGTTCGCTGATCTGCGTGACGCCGAAGTTGCCGAGCCGCGCGCCGTGCTCGGGCACGAGGATCCGCTCGGTCGCCCGCAGCACCACCAGCCGATCGGGGTCGACCTGCGCCATGAAGAGCGGGGCGCGGTGCCGGAAGACGTGATCGTTGCCCGCGCCGCGGCGGGTGTAGACGAGGAAGAGCGCGTCGCCGTGCGTGACCCAGTGCTGCTGGGTGTTGTAGCTGCCGAGGTCGCTGCCGTCGTCCCAGGTCCAGGCGCGCGGCGGCGTGAAGTTGAGACCGTCGCGGCTGGACGACACGTACGCCGTTTGGTCATTGCGCATGCAGAGGAAAAACCGGTCGCCGAGCTTGGTCAGCGACGGCTCGTAGAGGCCGCGGCCGCCGGCTTGGACGACCTCGCCGCCGATTTCGCGGACGGTGACCTCGGTCCCGTCGAAGCTGCAACGCATGACGGCCGTGCGGTAATCGGTTTCGCCCTTGGCCTTGAAATAGAAGGGCACGAGCAGCGAGCCGTCGGGCAGATCGACGCGTTGCGCGCTGCCGGCGCCGGCGTTGTAGAAACGCGGCTCCGCCGGCATCTTGACGGGGCGCCACGCGGACCACGTGCGCGCGGCTGCGTCGTAGATGGAGAAAACGGTTTCGCGCGGGCGCTCGTGGATGACGGCGTTGTTGCGGTAGCGAACGCTATGCCCGATCCCGAGCAGCTTGCCGGACGCGGCGTGCCACTTGGGCCAGAAGTCGCAGGCGCCCACCGTGGCGCCGTCCGCCTCCGGCCGCTGGCCGAGGGTCGCGGCATGTTCGGTTAAAGGACTCCACGTGCGACCGACATCGTCGGTGCGCAGGTCGTTGAGCGGGCCGAAGACGTCGCTGCCCTTCAGCCACAGTGTCTGCATCGTCATCACGACGGCAGGCGGACGCCCGGGCTGCGGGACGATGCCGGCGCTGGGATGTACCCAGCAATGCACGCCGTCGTAGCCGGAGCGAATGACGTCGAGCTGGACCGAGTAGTCGACGATGGCGGGGGCGGCAGCGTGGGCGGTGGGTGCGACGAACAGAAGGAGGAGGGCAGCGGGGAGAGATTTCGCGGGGAACGTGCGCACGGGAGGGGGGTTGGGGTTGGGATGCGACCAAGCAGCGTGGGGACACGCTGCTCCACCTCTGGCTTGCAGGGCATCGCGCCCTCCGCCGCAACCAAGACAAACGGAGGACAGGATGAGCAGGATTTACAGGAGGGAGGCTGGTCTAGGGCGGGTCTTCAAATGGTTTGTCATTCTGAGCAAAGCGAAGAATCCAGCAGCGGTCACGCGGCGAGGCAGAGGTGCGAGAATTCAATTGGATTCTTCGCTGCGCTCAGAATGACAGGGAAAATCGAATTTAAAGAGAGGGCTAGTAGCCGAGGTCGAAGTTCACCAGGTTGAGCAGCGGTTCGCCGGCGAGGTCGCGCCGGACGTTTTCGATCAGCACTTCGGCGGAGAGCTGCGGCATGGTGGCGGCTTCGGGGGCGATGTGCGGGGTCATGATCACGCGGGGTTCGGACCAGAGCGGATGTCCGGGCGGCAACGGCTCCACGGCGAACACGTCGAGCCCGGCACCCGCGAGCCGGCCCGAGCGCAGGGCGTCGAGCAATGCGGCTTCATCGAGCACGGTGCCGCGGCCGACGTTGATCAGGTGCGCGTGCGGCGGCAGGGCGGCGAGTTGGGCGGCCCCGATGCACTTCACGGTGTGAGCGCTGCCCGGCAGCGTGATCATGACGACGTCGCAGCGCCGGAACATCTCGGTCAACTGATCGAGCCCGTACCACGCGGCCGGAATCCGGCCCTCGGGATCGCCCGTGCCGGCGAGCCGGAAGTGCGACTCGGCGTGCACGTCGGGCCGGCGTTTGCAGGCCAGGACGGTCATGCCAAAGGCCTGCGCGAGCCGCGCCACCTCGCGGCCGAGGCTGCCGTAGCCGACGATGCCCATCGTGCGGCCGCGCGAGGCATCACCGACCAGCCGGGTCATGTCACCGCGCCAGACCTGGTCGCGTTGCAGCTCGGCGCATCGGGGCAAACGGCGTTGCAACGACAGCAGCAGGGCCAGCGCCATCTCCGCGACGGTCGTGCTGTAGGCGCCGCTGGCACAGGCCACCGGGATCCCGGAGCGCGCGAGCGGCGAGGCCGCGATCTTGCCGATGCCGGCGCTGGTGAACTGCGTCCAGCGCAGTCGCGGCATGAGGACGGGATCGGCGGGCTGGTCCCAGAAATAGAGCACGTCGGCCTGCGCGAGCGTCGAGGCGTCGAGGCCGTCGAGCACGCGCACCCGGGGTGAAAGCGCCAGCAGGCGTTGGCGGGCGGCGTCTGGTAGGGGCGCGTCGATGGCGACGACGCAGGCGGCGGCGGGGGGCATGGGGTTCGGATACCGGACCGGGAGCGCAACTCAACTGACTTTCCGGGCGGGCGTATTTGGGAAACGTGACCGGGAGCGCGGCCATCCCCGGCTGCATTGTACGTTCGTCAATCCCTGCGGCCGGAGGCGGCCGCGCTCCCACGGGAAAATCAGAAGGTGCCTTTGATGCCCATCGTCCAGAGCGCGCCGTAGAAGTTGTACGCGCGCGGCTGCGTGTAGGCGGGGGCGTTGGGCGAATAGGTGATGAGCGGGCGCGGTTCGTTTGCCAGGTTGCGGACCGAGGCGTAGAGCGCGAATTTCCGGTGGAAGCGGTACTCGATAGAGCCGTCCTGCACCATGCGCGTGTCCTGGGCCTGGTAGGTGTCGGCCGGCACCGTGGCGCTCACGAGGTCGGCCGAGGTGCGCTGGCGCCCGATGCGGGAGACGTTGTACTTGATCAGGAACTTCGCGCTGGCGTAGCTGGCGCCCCAGTTGAGGATGCGCGGCGAGTAACCGGAGAAATTGTCCTGGCCGGCGCCGCTGAGGCGGAGGTGCGTGCCGTTGACCCAGACCTGGATGCCGCGGGACCACGCGGGCAGGCCGGCGAACGGCTTGAGCGACTGGCGCCAGCTCCACTCGAGACCGGTGATCGCGACGGCGTCGGGGGAATTGGCCCGCGAAACGACGTCGTAGTCGAGATAGTCGTCGGACAGCCCCATTTCCTCGAGCAGAGCCAGCGTCGCATCGGTGCGGGTCGTGACGAAGAACTCGCTGATGTCCTTGCGGAACAGACTCACGGCCACGGTCGCGCCCTTCACGCTGTAGGATTCGAAACTCAGGTCATAATTGTCCGCGGTCCACGGCTTGAGGCCGGCGTTGGTCGTGTTGATGACGCGGTTGTTCTCGGCCGCGGCGGGATCGGCAACGGAGCGCGTCGGGATGATGAAATTGAGATCCGGGCGGCCGATGGTGCGGGCGAAGGCGGCGCGGGCGACGAAGTTTTCCGTGAACGAGTAGCTCGCGTTGAGGCTCGGGTAGTAGTCGCCGTAGTTCTTTTTTCCGCGGGAGCCGCGTTCCGTGAACTGGAGCCGCGCGAGCGTCAGGGCGTCGGTCGACACGCGGACGAGCTGGCCCGCGGCGTTGCGGACGAGGTTGCCGCTGGCGTCCTGCTGGTAGGTGGCGCGGATGTCGTTGAGCGCGCCGGCGCCGTCGTTGTCGGTGCGCTCGTAGCGCACGCCGCCCACGATCCAGAGCCGGTTGTCGAGCAGCTTGAGGTCGGTGCGCAGGAAGCTGGCGGAGATGGTCTCCTCGAGTTCCTGCGAACCGTTGACGCGCGACGTATGGTAGGCGGCCTCGTTGAGGACGAACCAGGACGGCTCGGTCAGGTAGAGGCCGTAGACTTTCCGCGGATCGATCCAGAACACGCGCTGGCCATTGGTGAACGTGCGCTGCTTGGAATACGTTTCGTTGATCAGATCGTAGCTGCCGGCGAGGCGTTCGGGGCTGCCGACGGCGGACGTGGGGCGGAAGTTCCACGTGCGGGTCTCGGCGCGAATGTCGCGCACGTTGCGCGAGACATCGATGCCGGCCATGAGCCGCACCGGAATTCGCAGTCCGAGGTCGCGGCTGGCGTTGAGTTTCAGCGTCGAGAGGCGATTCGTCATCAGCGGTTCGGTCGGAGACGTCGCACTGTTGAGCGAGTAGAGCCGGCCGTCGTCGATATCCACGGATTGCCCGGTGCGGTTGAAACCTCTGACCACGGGCGGCGTGCCCTGGGTGACGCCGCCGAAGCCCTCGCCCCGGAGCACGAGGTTCGGAATCGTGGCGCTGGTGGTGCCGAAGAATTCATGGCCCTTCTCGGCGCTCACGGTCCGCCGGCTCGATTCGGAATGCGCGAGCGTGGCCTCGATCCGCCAGCCGCGGTCGTCGAAGCGGTAGCCGAGCGCGACGTGACCGGTTTCCTTGAGCTGCTGGCGGTAGGTGGTGGCCAGCGTGGCGGTGCCGACGCCGGTGGCGGCGCCCTGGGTGAAATTCTCGCCGCCGGTCGCGCCGGCGCCGTAGGCCTGGGTCTGGGTGAAGATGCGCGACGAGACGTTGTCGGCGGTGTATTGGAAGTTCCCGAACACCGCGTGCGCGCGGCCCGGTTTCCAGTCGATGCGCACGGATCCGACGCTGCGCTCGCGGGTGGAGATCTGGGCGGCGATCTGGCTCTGCGTTTGAATGAGCGCCATGCGGTTCCAGGTCGGCGCAAGGTTGTCCTTGTCTTCCCAACGGATGT
>JBEIHL010000067.1:0-8855 GCA_040381375.1 Opitutaceae bacterium | reverse complement strand
CGCTGAACAGCTCGTCGATCACCTCGCTGGCGTAAAAGTCGGGATCGTTGACCGCCGGCCCAGGGAAACCCTGCAGCACGACGGCCTGCTCCCGGGGCAGGCGCTCGACGAAATCACCCGGCTCGGCCGGAAGACTTTTCGCCGGCGGTTGGGGAGGGAGCACCGGTAGAGCGCCCCGGGCCGGAATGCGCGCGAGAAAGCGGCGGAGCTTCGGCGCGAGCTGGCGCGGGTCGAAGTCCCCGACGACGGCAAACACGACGTTGGCGCCCACGCAGAGGCGCCGATGCAGGGCCGCGAGATCGGCGCCGGTCAGCGCACCGACACCCGCGAGGTCGCCCTGCGCGTCGAGAGCCAGCGGATGGGCGCCGAAGAATTTTGCCCGCAGCCGCTTTCGCGCGAGCGTCACGACGTCGTCATCGTCCTGCCGCAAGCCCGCCACCTGGGCGTCGCGCTCCTGCGCGAACGTCGCCGGCTTGAACGCCGGTTTGAGCACCGCGTCGGCGATCACCGCCAGCGCCCGGTCCACGTCCGGCGGCAGCACTTCGGCGGCGAGGCCGATGCTGTTGTTGCCCGAGAACGGGAAGAACGAGCCGCCGACTTCCTCGATGAACTGGGCCACGGCGGCGGCCGAGCGCGTCCGCGTGTCCTTGGTCAGCATTGTCGCCAGCAGTGCGGTCGCACCGCGTTTTCCCGCCGTCTCGAACAGCGGGCCGCCCTGCATCAGCAGGCGCAGATGAAGATTGGGCAGCCGCCGGTCCGGTTGCAGCAGCAGCCGCACGCCGTTCGGCAACTGCTCGACGGTGAAATCCGGTGTCGCGGCCGGGGCCTTGGCCGCCTGTGACGCCTTCGTCGCGGCGGCGGCGGGATTCAGCGACACGGAGGTCAGGCGCTCGGGCGTGAGGTACTGCTGCAACACCCGGCGGACTCCGGCCGGGGTCGCCCGGCTCAGTTGCGCGAAATAGGTCCGGCTGTGGTCGAGGTCACCGACCACGACTTCCGCGACGCCGAGACGGGATGCCTGGCCGCTCATGGTCTTGCGCGAGTTGATCTCGCTCACCACGAGCTGCCGCACGGCTTTGGCCAGTTGGCTGAAGGTGAAGCCGCGCGTCGCGCACCGCTGCAGGGTCCGCCGGACGGCGGCTTCAGCCGCTTCGCGCTTCGCCGCTTCGCACGTGATGGAGATACAAAACAGGCCGGTTGTCCCCGGATTCCATGCCGAGGCGTCGATCGAGTGCACCAGGCCGGCCTTTTCCCGGATCTCCTGCCAGAGGACGGAGCTGTCGCCGCTGCCGAGCACCATCGACAACAAGTCGAGCAGCGGGGCGTCTGCGTGGGCGAGCCCCGGAATGGGCCACGACAGCACGGCCCGCGTGAGCTCGACCTCTTCGAAACGGTGCTCGAAACGGGGCGCCAACTGCGCCGGCTCCGCGGGTACCAGCACCGGCGCCAACCGCACCCGCGGCGCCCGGCCGAAGTGCTCCTCGACCATCGTCCGGATCGCGGCCGGGTCGACGTCGCCGACGACGACCACGACGACGTTGTTCGGCACGTATCTGGAACGGTAATACGTCACGAGGTCCTCGCGCGAGACGGCGGAGAACACGTCGCGGTGCCCGATGATGGGTTGCCGGTAGGGGTGCTCCCGAAACGCCGTGGCGAACACCGCCTCCCAGAGCCGGTTGTCGGGGTCGTCGCGGGTCATCGCGATCTCGCGCAGGATGACGTCCTTTTCCTTGGCCACTTCATCCGCCGGCAGCGTCGAGTGCAGCACCGCATCGGCCAGCAGGTCGACCGCGACCCCGGTGTGCTCGCTCGGCAGGTCGATGTAGTAGACCGTGCGGTCAAACGTCGTGTAGGCGTTGATGTAGCCGCCGTGCGCCTGCACCGTCGCGCTGATCTCGCGGCCCACGCGCCGCGTCGTGCCCTTGAAGAGCATGTGTTCGAGATAGTGCGACAAGCCCGCCCCCAGGTGCGCGCCCTCGTGCAGGCTGCCCGTCTTCACCCAGACCTGCACCGACGCCAGCGCCGCGGAGGCGTCGCGCTTGACGATCAAGGTCACGCCGTTCGCCAGCACGGTGCGCTCGACCGGTTCGCGCCAGAAGGCGTCGAGCAAACGAAAATCAGCGGGGACGGAGTGGGATTTGGCCATGGAAAAAATTTGCGGCCAGCCCCCGGCACCCGGCCGGAACCGAACCGCCGGCGGCAGAACGCATGAAGCGGCTGCTCACGCCGCGCCAAACGCTTCGGCGGCCGATGTCCCGCGCGGTGGACGCGCCGGCTGGAACGGTTTCACGAACGCCTCGTCGAAATCGAAGATGTCCGCGAAATCCTCCCGCCGGTCATTTTCCGTCTTCGAAAACACATTATACTCGATCAGATTGAACACGATGTCCCCGAAATCGCGGCAACGCAAAATACCCCAGGCATTGAGGACGGTCTTGGCCAGCGGCCCAAATTGATCGAGGGCATAGACCCGCAGGCCGTCCAGCAGCTCCGGTCCAGTGACGTGACGGGACTTTTCCGCGCGGATCGTGTCCCGCTTGCGCAATTCCTTGACCGTGTGATCCAAGCCAAGGCGGACAAACTCATAGGCCCGACGGTCGAAGCGCGGGTCTTCCTTGCAGATCAGGGCGACGATTTCGCTGAAATCCGGGTTTTGCATGCTGAGAGCGCCGGACGTTGGCACAGGGGGGAGGCTCCTGCAACCCCCCTCTCTTTCCGTCCGAAGGTACGTAGAATTTCCCTAGGATATCTGCTGGAAAATTCCCTAAGGGAAGTCACAATCATGTAAAAATTGATCTCTTCGACCCAGACAAATCACCCCCTTCTCCCGTATCGGGAAAGGCGCTCGCAGCCCCGGTCCCATTGAACTTGCGACCACGCGACTGAAATCCGCCGGCCTGCGCATCACGCAGCCGCGTCTCGCCATCCTCGCCGTCCTGAGCCGGCACGAGCAACCCATCAGCATCGACCAGATTCACCAGGAAGTGGGCGCCGCGAACTGCGACCTCGTTACGGTCTACCGCTGCATGGCGGCTTTCGAGGAAATCGGTCTGGTGCGGCGGGCTTTCTTTCACAACGGCACGGCCCTCTACGAAATCAGCCTGGACCGGGCCGCTCGCTATCACGTGGTCTGCAAATCGACCGACCGGGTCGAGGAGCTCGATGCGGCGACGGCGGAGGAGCTGCGCCGATCGATCGATGCGGTCGAAGCGAAGTTGCTCTCCCTCGGCTACCGCAATGTCGGCCACATCGTGGAATTTTTCGGCGTCTCCCCCTCAAGCGGCCGGGCGAGCTCCGCCGCCGCGGCGCCGCGATAAGTTTCCAGTTTCCGCCAGGTCCAAAAGGGCGCGGGCTCCGGCTCGCGCCCTTTCCTTTTTCAGCCGGAGCGATCGGTCAGAGCTTCGCGTGCCGCAGGAGGAATTCCACCACGGGCGCCGGGTCCTTGAGGCTGTGGGGATGATGGCCGACCCCCGGCTTCAAGATCACCTCGATCGTGCCGCCGAGTTCGCGGTAACGCCGCTCAAGCAAGCCCGTGTTCTCCGCGAAAGGCACCACCTCGTCCGCGTCGCCACACACCGCGATCACCGGGACGCCGGCCTTCGCCACCGGCACGACGCGATCGATCGGATTCCCCCGGAACGTGGCCAGCGATTCCTCGGTGAGGCCATACGCTTCGAGACACTGCGCCCACTCCTTGGACGCGCGGTTGCGACCGGGCCAACTGCGGATGTCGAGCACCGGGGCGTCGAGGTACAACGCCGCCACCCGCGACGGATGAGAGGCGGCAAAGTTGAACGCGTACAACCCGCCGCGGCTGAAACCTTCGAGCACGACCCGCGGCGCAAGACTGGCCTGCACGACCAGGTGCGCGTAAAACTGGCCAAACAGCCGCATCGCCTTCGGGCCGCCGTACATGTCCTTGGCGTTGAGATAGGCGACGTGCCATCCCCGCGCCAGGAGCGCGAGATCGACCTGGGGCTCGTGCCCGAAAAATTCCGTGCGCCAGATCCACGGCCGTCCCGGCGCCGCCTCCGCGGGCTGAACCAAGATCGCGGGCCGACCCTCGAAGGTGAAATCGATCCGGTCGAAGCCATTCCATTTGGAACGCTGGGCGGGGGCGTTCGCGCCGGCGGAGGGAGTCTCGGCCGGCGTTTCGGCCGCCGACAACCCAACCATCACGCCGAGGGCGCCGAACACGAAGGGCAGAAGTCGCTTCAGTTGCACGGTCCCTCACCCTCCGCGCCCTTTTCGCCAACGCAAGTGCGAACCTGCCGGCGCTCCCGGTTCAAAGTTTCGGCGGATTCGCCGAGGGATGACAAAGAGGTCAGCGATCCGGGATCAACGCCCCGCCCGGGCGCGCAACGTATTCCCTTCCGCACCTTTTCGTCGCCAAGCGATTTTCATTTCGGATGCGTACACCCGGAGTCGCTCGCGCTTCGTCCTTAAGCTGATGTCGTTCCGCGTCCCCTTCACCCTCCCGTCGTTCGCCTGTCTCGCCGGTGGGGTGATCTGAGGGTTGGTGGCCGGCCTCCTACCGGCGGTGGCCGAACCGTTGATCACCGAGTTTCTGGCCAGCAATTCGACCATGCTGTTCGATCAGGATCGCGAGTCGTCAGACTGGATCGAGGTGCACAACCCCGATCCGACTCCGGTCAATCTCGGCGGCTGGTACCTCACGGAAACCGCCAGCAATCGGACCCGCTGGCAGTTTCCCTCACGCCCGCCTCGCGCCTGGCCAACCTCTCGAGCCGCGCCACGGTCGGCAGCGGCGACGACGCCCTGATCGTCGGGCTCGGCGCGAGCACCCACACCTTGCAAATGACGACTCCGAGCGGACGCAACGGTATCGCTCTCGCTGAGCTCTACGAACTCGACGCCGCGGGTCGGACCGTAAACCGGTCGACCCGGGCCCGCGTGGGCACCGACGATCGGGTGCTCATCGGCGGCTTCGTCGTCGCGGGCGCCGCGCACAAGCGCATGCTTATTCGCGCCGTTGGTCCGGCGCTGTCGGTCTTCGGCCTCACCGGCGCGCTCGCCGACCCCGTGCTCACCCTATAGTCGGGCAACCAGGTCCGCGCGGCCAACGACCGCTGGTGGTCCGATCCCGCCGCCGCCATCGCCGCGGCCGGCGCCCGAGTCGGCGCCTTCGCGCTTCCGCCGAACAGCGAGGATGCCGCGCTCCTCCTCACCGTCGCCCCGGGCGCCTACACCGTCGAGGTGCGCGGCAAAGGCGGCGACGAGGGCGTCGCGCTGTTGGAGATCTACGAGATTCCGCAGACGCAGCTGTCCGCTCGCCGGATCGGTTCGCCGCGCTCGCCGCGACTCACGTTCGCGCGTCCAGCCGCATTTCACTCCCGCATGATTTGGGCTGCAGTTCAGCTGCGGAAAATCTGCGCCGACGGCCAAGTCTCGATTTTTCGCTCGCGCACCCCATCCTCCGGCCAACCGCTTCAGCCCATGGCCAAGGTTTATTTCTATTACGCGGCGATGAACGCCGGCAAAAGCACCGTGTTGCTCCAATCGAGCTACAACTACCGCGAACGCGGCATGCGTACGCTGCTCCTGACGCCCTCGATCGACACGCGCTTCGGCACGGGCCGGATTGAATCGCGCATCGGACTCCGCGCCGGCGCGATTTCGCTCCAGGCCGCGGACAACATTTTCGCCCGCGTCAGCCTCGAACACAGCGGCAGCGCCGTCGCCTGCGTGCTGATCGACGAGGCGCAGTTTCTCACGCCGGAGCAGGTCTGGCAGATCGCGGAAGTCGCCGATGTGCTCGACATCCCGGTCCTCTGCTACGGGCTGCGCACCGATTTTCAGGGCAAGCTGTTTCCCGGCAGCGCGACGCTCCTCGGCATCGCCGACGATTTGATCGAGCTGAAGACGATCTGTCACTGCGGCCGCAAGGCGACGATGAACCTGCGCATCGACCGCGAAGGCCACGCCGTGCGCGTCGGCGAACAGGTCGAGATCGGCGGCAACGACCGCTACGTCGCCACCTGCCGCCGGCATTTCCGCGAGGCCCTCGCCGGGAACTCGGTGCCACCGCAAACGCCGCTCGCGCACTCGACGCCGCCGTTTCCCCGCCCGGGCCACGCGTGAGCGTGCCCCCTGCTCCGAGCCCGTCCCCATGTCCTCCGCCTACCTCCTCTTCCTCGGCACCTACACGCGGACCCGCGAGAGCAAGGGCATCTACTGTGCCTGGCTCGATCGCGCGAGCGGTCGGCTGGGGCCGGTGGAACTCGCCGCGCCCGCAACAGATCCCGCGTGGCTCACCCAGTCGCCAGACGGCCGCTTCCTCTACGCCATCCACGCCTCGCCCGGCCAGGCGATCGCGTTCCGCATCGACGGCACGACGGGCCGGCTGACCCCGCTCCCCGGCGATCCGGCGGCCAGCACCGTCAATCCGCCGAGCCATCTCGCCGTCGACGCCAACGGCCGCACCCTGCTCGCCGCCAACTACCGCGACGGCTACGTCTCCAGGATGGCGATACGCGCCGACGGCACGACGGGCCCCGCCGCGTTGATACGCCACGAGGGCCGGGGTCCGCACCCCACCCGCCAGGACCGGCCGCATCCGCACTCCGTCACGGTGTCGCCGGACAACCGCCATGTGCTGGTGGCGGATCTCGGTCTCGACCGCGTGTACACCTACGCGCTCGACGATGACCCCACCGCCCTTACCCCAGCCCAACCGCCGTTCGTGGCGACCGCCGCCGGAGCGGGCCCGCGGCACTCGGCCTTCGGCGCCGACGGCCGCCACGTGTATGTCATCAATGAGCTCAACAGCACGATCGACGTGCACGCTTTCGATTCCGCTCACGGCGCGCTCACCCTCCGCCAAACCGTCTCCACCCTGCCCGCGGACTTCACAGGCGAGAACATCCCGGCCGAAATTCGCGTCCATCCCAACGGTCGCTTCGCTTACGGCTCCAACCGCGGGCACGACAGCATCGCTGCTTTCGCCATCGACGCCGCGTCCGGCCGGCTGACCTGCATCGGATTCACTCCGACCGGGGGACGGAATCCGCGCAATTTCGCCCTTTCTCCAGACGGAGCCTGGCTGGTGTGCGGTCATCAGGACACGCCCCGCGTCACCGTTTTCCGGCTCGATCCCGCCACCGGTCAACTCGCCCCGACCGACCATTTCGCCGAGGTTCCGGCGGTGGTGTGCGTGCTGTTTCACCGCTAACCAACGCTTTCTGCGCCCTATTGGCATAAAGCCGTCTTCTGACTCCAACCCCCGGCACTGTTAGTTTCTTATCACCCCCCGGACCCGACCTCGTCCCGTTGACTCCCCCGCGACACGCAACCAGTTTTACAAACACTCATGGTCAGCCCGAACACCCCCGAAACCCCGGGTGGCGCCACCGTTCCCTCAGGCGCTCCCCGTTCCATTCACGACGTCGTCATCCGCCTCGCTGGAAATTCCCAGGATGGCATTCAGTCCGTGGGCGGCTTTCTCGCCCGACTGGCAGGTCGCAGTGACCAGGACATCATGACGTACATGACGATTCCGTCCACGATCTCGGGCGGGCCATCGATCTTCCAAGTTCGCATGGGCACCGGCGACATCCTGTCCGCCGGCGACCGCGCGGACATGCTGGTCGCGTTCTATCAGCATAGCTACGACGCGCATATCGGGTCGTTGCGCCCGGGCGGCGTGCTGCTGTACGACAGCGACCACGTCAAACCCGCCGCCGACGACAATCGCTTCACCAATGTCGCCGTACCGATCACCTCGGGCACGGTCGAAGCGGTGGGCGGCACCTCGAAGGACAAGGGCAAGAACATCTTTACCCTCGGGCTGATCGCGCGGCTCTTCGATCTCGACGTGCAGAAGCTGGCCACGCTCATCAAGGAGCGCTTCGGCGGCAAGAATGAGGACGTGGTGCGCAACGCGATGCTGGCCTTCGACGCCGGCTACGGTTGGCCCCAGAACAACCTGCGCGACCTCTTTTTCCGCTTCGAGGCGATCGATCGCGCCGTGGCCGCCAGCGGCCGGCCGCAGGTCACCATGGACGGCAACATCGCCCTCGCCTACGGCCTCATCACCGGCGGCGTGCGTCATGGCGCCGGTTACCCGATCACACCGTGGTCCTCGATCATGGAGACCCTGCGCGCGGAGTTGCCGAAATACGGCGGCCTTTTCGTGCAGTGCGAAGACGAGATCGCCGCCGTCTCCACCGCGCTTGGATTCTCCTTCACCGGCCAGCTCGCGATCACGGGCAGCGCCGGCCCCGGTCTTTCGTTGAAGATGGAAGCGTTGGGCTGGGCGGTCATGGCTGAAATGCCCCTGATCGTCGTCAACGTGCAGCGCGGCGGCCCCTCGACCGGCATGCCGACGAACGTCGAGCAGAGCGATCTCATGCAGGCGATTTACGGCAGCCACGGCGACACGCCCCGCGTGGTGCTCGCGCCGAAGAACGTCGAGGATTGCTTCTACATCGCCATCGAGGCCGCCCGGATCGCCCGCGAGTATTCGACGCCGGTCCTGATTCTCACCGACATGGGCCTGTCGAGCCGGATCGAAGCGTTTGACGAGCCGGATTTGCCCAAGCTCATGGTCGACCCCAAGCCGGACCTCTCCGAGCGCGGCGCCGACTTCAAGCCCTACCCGCTGGACCGCCTGACGCGTCACGCGCCTCCGGGAGCGAAGGTCGGTTCCGGCAAGTACCCGACCGTCACCGGGCTGGAGCACGACGAGCTGGGCCACCCGACCGGCAGCCCGAAGCTGCACACGCAGATGACCGCGAAGCGCCGCGACAAGATCAAGGCCCTCGCCGCCTCGCTGCCGGCCCCGGTCTTTCGTTGAAGATGGAAGCGTTGGGCTGGGCGGTCATGGCTGAAAT
>JBEIHL010000066.1:0-8865 GCA_040381375.1 Opitutaceae bacterium | reverse complement strand
CGGCCGCGACTTCCTGGCGTACCATCCGGTCGCGCTCGCAGTCCGCCAGTGCGCTGCGATCGAGCAGCGGATGTTTGGTGATGAGATCACGCTGGAGACTGGGCGCACGGTTCCCCGCCTGAAAGAGCGCGTCCAGCACATCCCAGAATTTACCCTGCCGCAGCGCACAGCGCGCGAGCGGAAAAACCGCCGAGAATTCCTCCGCCGGATCGTCCGCCGCATTGAGCAGCACCCACTGCACCCGGCCCGACGCGATGTACTGCTCGCGCAGCCGCGGGAAGATTTTTTCGTGAAAGGCGCGACAGTGCGAGCACTTGAAGCTCGAGACCTCGACGACGACCACCGCTGCGTGCTCCGACCCGAGTTGGGGCCGCGGGCGCGGGGCGAACGGCGGGCCCAGTCGCAGATCATGGCCGACGTCAGACGCGACCGGAGCCGCGGCGACCATACCCGTCGCCCAGATCGCCCCGCAACCGGCCAGCGCAACGAGCCAGCACCGCGTGCGGCGGAATCCCAATTCGCGGTGGGATGATCGCCGGCGAAGACGTGCGAGGTGCGAGAGCGCGATCAACATCAGGGGTCGGAGGCAAAGGCAGCGGGAAAGCTGCGGCCACACAAGCCAAGTACGGCGCCCGGAATCAAAACCGGGTCTTCACGCCGACGCGGAACATGCGGCCGACCTGATCATAGAGTCCCGGATCGGTGGGCAGAGGCGTCGCTCCACCCGTGCGGGGCGCATACGTCGGATCCCGATCCAGCAGGTTGGCAATGTTGAGGTAGATCTCCGTCTGCCAGTGCTGGCCCTTGCGCGGCAGCCGGTAGGCGATCTGGCCGTCGAAATACGCCGTCGACGGGACCGCGTTGTAGTCGGTCGTCACGCCGAGGATCCGGGTCTTATCCCACGTCATGCGCCCGATGTAACGCATCTGCAGGAAGGTCGAGACCGCGTTGCGCGAGTGATTCAATGACAGGGTGCCGCGGATGTGCGGCATCGCGGACGTTCCGGAGGCGGCGTTGGCGATGCCGTTACCGGCCAGATTGATGCTGGGCGCGAGCGGTGACACGCGCGTGTACTCGTCGATGTAGCCGGCGATGGCGCGAACCGTCAGATTGCCGGGCCGGAGGTTGGCGAACCACGTGGTCAGCGGCACCCGGTAACTCGCTTCGAAATCGACGCCGCGGGAAAGTTCGGAGTTGAGATTGACCGGGGACGTCTGCGTCTGAATCACCGCGCGCGGGCTGGCCGCGGTCGGACCGCGCAGCACAAACGCACAGAGCGGCGAGGCCGGATTCAGAGAGCACTCGCGCACGGCGTTCTGACCACCGGCGACGAAAATGGCGTTGGAAATTTTCGTGGTGTAGAAATCGACGGCGAAGCTCGCGCCTGGCAGCCAGGACGGCTGGAACACGAAGCCGAAAACCGTCGAGTTGGCCACCTCGGGCTTGAGGTCGAGATTCCCGATCGCGAGGTTGGGCACGGCCTGAAAGGTGAGGCCGGTGCCGCCGGTAAAATTGTCGCTGATGTTTCCGTTGGTCTGCCGGCCGGTGGAAAACAACTCGTTCAAGTTGGGCGCCCGAATGTCGCGGGAGCGGGAAGCCCGGAGGCGCAGGTCCGGGTTGAGTTGCCAGACGAGGCCCGCCTTCCAGGTATTGGCATCGCCGCTGGTCGAATAGTTCGTGTGCCGCGCCGCCAGACTGACCGTGACTCGCTTCGCCATCGGCAGGTCCCTCACCATGGGCACCTGCGCTTCGATGAATTCCTCCATGATCGTATAGTCCCCGGAGAACGGCTGGTTGTTGGCCAGACGATAGCCGCCTTCGATCGACAGGGCATCCACCCGGGTCGTGGACTTCAGGCTGCGCCACTGCGCCCCGGCCGCGACCGCCAGCGGTCCCGCGGGCAACGTCAGCAAATTGCCCGAGATCTTGGTGTCGGCCACGTCCTGCGACGAGGTCTCGTCGAACTGCGTCGTGCCCATCACATACTCAAGCGCGGCGCGGGAGGGCGCACCCGCGCCGAACGGATTGAACGCCACCGCCCCGGGATTGGTCGCCAGCGCGCGCGGAACGATCTGACCACCCGATACCACGGCGTCGGCGGCGACTGCCATCCGCGCGGTAATGAGGTTGTTGGTGATCGGAATACTGATGTCGTTCCGCCCCCACTGAAACGAGGTCTCCCAATTCCAGTCGCCGAGTCGGGCATTCAAGCCAATCAGCGCGCGGCGATTCTTGTCGTTGACGTGCGACTCCGTGAGACCGGCCTCGAGCGTGAGCCGGTTCATCGTGAACGAGGTCACGCCGAGCGTGGTCATGCGCGCCACCAAGTCGGGAGCAACTTGGGCCAGATAGGGATTTTCGCGCCGGATCGTGAGCAGGTGCGTGGTCGGACTGTTCTGCACGTCCATGTGCGTCTCGCTGTAGGAGCCCTCGACGAACAGGGTCACACGTTCGAACCACTTGAAATCGGACCGGAGAAACAGGTTCTTGCGCGTCAGTGGCCGTACGATCTCCTGCGATGTGCCGATACGGAAACCGTCCCCTCCGCTCTGAAATCCGTTCGTCGTGCCGACCGTCGTCGAAAGCTGGCCGTAGTCGTAGGGACTCTGCGTGCCGCCGGGGCCGAACTTGATGCCGCGGATTTGCGCGTTGTTCGCCGCGGTGCCGCCGGCGCCAGTGACGATCAATCCGCCCGGAGTGAACGGCGACCGGATGTCGGACGCGCGCACCAGCTTGGTCGTGTTGCCCGGCTCGGGAATCTGATTCGTTTGCCGCCGGCGGAAATCGCGCTCGTCACCGTTCACGCCTTTGCTGACGGCGTATTCGCCGCTGAAGACCAGGTGACCGCGTCCCTTGAGGTAGTCGGTGCCGTAGGTGACCGCCGCCTTGTATTCCTGGTTGTCGCCGCGCTGCGACTGGCCCCAGACGACGTCGGACTTGAAGCCGGTGAATTCCTTGTTGAGCACGAAATTCACGACGCCACCAACGGCGTCGGATCCGTAGGCGGCCGAGGCGCCGCCGTTCACGACGTCCACGCGATCCACCAAACCCTGCGGGATGAGGTTCGCGTCCACCTGACCAGTCGGACCGCTGGGGGTGAAGCGACGGCCATCGAGCAGCGTGAGCGTGCGCGTGACGCCGAGGGCGCGCAGGTTGAGAAAGTTCGCGCTGTTGTTGCCGGTTCCTCCGCCGACCGTCTGCCCGCCCCCGGGGGCGATGGAGGGGAGCTGCTTGAGGCCCTCCGCCATATTGACCGGGGCGACGGCCATCAGGGTCTCGTAGCTCACGACCAGAACCGGAGTCGGCGAGGTGAAGTTGCTGGCGCCTTTGATGTGCGAACCAGACACATTGAAGGTCTCCAGTTTCACGACCTCTGGCTCCTTGCCGGCGGCAGGCGCAATGTTTGCAGGCTCGGCGGATTGGGCGGTGCCGGCGATCAACCAGGCGGTGAGAAGGGTGATGATGTTGCGGGTTTTCAAAGGGGTGGGAGCTTTGGACGGTGAGGGTGGCGACTCGTTCGGGCCCGGCAGAGGACCGGCGGCAGCGGACCCGCGGGACCCGGCGGTGGCCGCTCCCAAACGGTCCGCGCCTTCGGTCCGTTTGCGGCTGACGACGATAGCGCCCGTCGCCTCGTCCTGAACCGCAAACAGCGCGGTCCCGGACAGCATCTGGCGAAGTGCGTCGATCGCGGCGTATTTCCCTCGCACCGGCCGCGTCCGTTCCCCGCGCACGTTTTCCAACAGGTAAGCGATCTGATTCCCGGAGCTGCGGGCAAACTGGGCCAGCGTCGTGGCCGCGTCGCCGCCCGGCAGGTCATACTCCCGCTCCTGCACCAACGTCCCGGCGGTCGAGGACGCGCAGATCGCGCAACACCACGCGGCGGTCAAGGCGGATTGGGGGCGGAGCAGATGGCGGGTCACGCGGAGGAGTCGGATCACTCCTGAGACGCAACGTCGGAGAAAACGGGTAACTCCCATCTTGCTGGATTCCACCGGCCAGGTCGGGCGCTCTCGCCTACCGCACCCGGCGCAGAATGATTTCGCGCTCACCGCGGCGCTCCGCCGTCAGGTCGCCGCCGCGCTCGAGCAGGCTCACGAATGCCTCGACGTTGTTCGCGGCAAACGTGCCGCCGACCAGCCGCGTTCCCAACTGTTCGTCACCGAAGCGCACCTGCAAGACGTTGCGACGATTGAACTGATCGACGACCTCGCGCAACGGCGTGTCGGCGAACACCAGCCGCTCCTGCTGCCAGGCGAGCGCTTCGCGCAGTTGCTCCGGGTCGAGACGCGTGACGGCGGGCAGGGCCTCGATTCCGGTCCGCGGCACGACGACGCGGTCGCCCTTTTCGAGCAACGGGGTCGGCGTCAGTCCGGGCCTGGGTTGAGCCAGACCTTTCTCCGGCGCGGTCACGCGAACCAGGCCCGAGGCCACGACGACTTCCACCGCTGCCGTCGCGACCCGGACGTTGAAAGCCGTGCCTACCGCGCGGACCGAGATCCCGCCGGCGGTGACCACGAAAGGTCGCGCCGGATCGCGGGCCACGTCGAAATGCGCCTCGCCGCGGCCGAGCCGAACCCCTCGCTGATCGCCAGCATAGTCCACCTCGGCCGCACTCTCCCCGTTGAGGGTGACCACGGAACCATCCGGGAGCAAAATCCGCTGCACTGCTCCGGGTGAGGTTGCATACTGTGCGTGCAGATTCCCGGCGCCTGCCCGCCACCAACCGAACGCGAGCACCATTGCCGCCGCCGCCGCCAGCGCCGGCCAAAGGACGAGACGGCGCGATGGACGGAGCGAAGAACCGGCTCTTGCCACCCGAGGAACTTCCCCGGCGGGTTGCGCGAGTTCCTCGAGCCGGCTCCACGTCTGCTCCAGCCGCTCGACCGCCGCGGCATGACGCGCGTCGCGCCGCCGCCAGGCTTCGTATTCCGCGGCGCGACCGGGAGCAAACCCTTCGTCGCGCTCCAGCAGCCAGTCCATCGCCACCTCTTCGATGGGATCGGGCTCGGCGTCGGCTTCGTCCGGCGGAAAGTTCATGACGGATCGCTCCTCAGCACCCGCGCGTCCGGGAGCCCATCGCGAGCGGAAAAAAACTTCGCGCAGCGTCGAATCCCGCGGCCCAGGTGCACCTTGACGGTGTCGGTGGTGACGCCGAGTAGCGCCGCGATTTCCTTGTAGCTCAGATTCTCCTGAAACCGGAGTTGCACGACTTCCCGGCACCGGTCGGGCAGACTCGCGAGCGCCTCGGCGAGGGTTTCCCGCCGCTGCCGCTGATCCATGACCTCGCCGACCCCCGGGGGCTCGTCCAGCAAGGGCAGCGCACTGCAATCGGTGGCTTCCACGTGTTCGTTACGCCCGCGGCGCCGGAACAGGTCGATGGCGGCGTTGTGCGCAGTGGAAAAGAAAAACGCCCGCGCATGCTTGATCGGCCGGCTGCGCTGCGCTCGCAGAACGCGCGCGTACGACTCCTGCACGACGTCGTCCTGTTCCTGCAGCCAGGGAAACCGGTTCGCCAGATAGGCACGCACAGCCGGCTCGTGGGGTTGAAGGTTCTCGGCGAACCATTTGAAATCGTCCGGGGGCGGCATTACCAGTAACAGGGGTTTCGGGCGGAACTCCGCCAAAGTTGGCGGTCGTCGGAAGCGAGGGAAGTCCCGAATCCGAATGCCGTCGCGATTTCGCTAAATATTCCGGTTACCCAAACGGTCGCCTCCAACGTCAGCGGCCTTTGTCGCCCGGAATTCCGGGCCGTCCTCAGACGGCCACTTCACGCGCCGCTCACTTCCCGCTCGCCCCGCCGTCGGCCGCGCGGCGGTCGAGACCGCCCTCGAGCACGTTGGTCTTCGAATTCAGCACGATCACCTCGGCCACGCCCTGGGCTGCGACCTCGTTGATCGTGTGGCCGCGGGCCTTGAGCGCGTTGAGCGTGTCGGCCGAGAAGCCGTAGCGCTCCACGTTCAGGCGATCCGGCAGCCACTGGTGATGAATCCGGCCGCCGTCGACGGCCTCCTGCGCGTTCATGCCGAAGTCGACCACGTTGAGGATGGTCATCAGCACGGTGTTGATGATCGTGCGACCGCCGGGAGAACCGGTGACCATGAAGAGCTTTCCATCCTTCGCGAGGATGGTGGGTGTCATGCTCGAGAGCATGCGCTTGCCGGGAGCGGCGAGGTTCGGCTCGGTGCCGATCAGGCCCTGCGTATCCGTCAAACCAGGACCGGCATTGAAGTCGCCCATCTCGTTGTTGAGCAGAAAACCCGTGCCGGGCGCGACGATCCGGGACCCGTAACCAGCCTCGAGCGTGGTGGTGAGCGCGACGGCGTTCCGCCGCGCGTCGACCACCGAGAGGTGCGTGGTTTCCTGCGATTCGGCCGGCCAGGTGAAAGTCGCCGGCGACGAGCGCGACGCCCGATCCGGCGCGATCGTCTTGCGCAGCGCCGCCGCGTAATCCTTCGACGTGAGCCGCGCCACGGGCAGGTCACGGACGAAATCCGGGTCGCCTAGGTGCCGGGCGCGATCGGCAAACGCGCGGCGCATGGCCTCGGCCATGTAGTGGAGATTCTGGGCCGCCCCGTAGCCGTTCGCCTTCAGATCCCAGCCCTCCAGGACGTTCAGCATCTGCACGAGCGCAACGCCGCCGGAACTCGGCGGCGGCATGCTGAACACCTCGTAGCCGCGATAGTTTCCCTGGATTACGGCCCGCTTCTTCGCCTGGTAGGCCTTGAGATCGGCGCGCGTGATCAGGCCACCGTGGGCGAGCATCTCCTTTTCCAACAGCAGCGCGACTTCTCCCTCGTAGAAACCGGCCGGGCCCTGCGTCGCGATCCGCTCGAGGGTACGCGCGAGGTCCGGCTGCCGCAGGACGTCTCCGGACTGGTAGGGCGCACCGCTCTTCGTGAACTGCGCGAGCGAGGCCGGGTACTTTTTGAAGATCGGAATTTGGCCCTCGAGCGAGCGCGCGAGCGCATGCGTAACCTCGAAGCCGTCCCGCGCCAGCTTCACCGCCGGCGCCACCAGCTCCGCCCACGGTTTCGAACCGTGCTCCTTCCACGCCAGGTGCAGACCGGCGACCGAGCCGGGCACGCCGACCGCGCGATGACTGTTATGGTGAAGTTCCCGGTCGTACACCCCACCCTTCAACCACATCTCCGGATGCGAACCCGCGGGGGCGGTTTCGCGAAAATCATACGCCACCGGCTCGCCGGTCTCCGGCCGGTAAACGAGGAAACCGCCGCCCCCGATGTTGCCGGCCGTCGGGTGTGTGACCGCGAGGGCAAACGCCGTGGCGACCGCCGCGTCGATCGCGTTGCCACCGCCTTGGATGACCGCGAAACCTACGTCTGACGCGAGGTCGCTCTGCGAAACGACAAGTCCCTGCGTGGCTCGCACCGGCGCCGAGCCGGCATGAAGGGAGGCGCCGACCGCCACCAGTGCCACCGACACGAGAATCAGCGAAGACCGAAATCGAATTCTTTGCATGGGGAGAAGTCACCGCAACCGCGGCGCCGCCACGACCTTGCACGCCGGCGCCCGTCAACTCCAGCCCGCGTTTCGGGTTCCGCCTCCTCCCCCGCCGGTCGGAAGCCCGCGGCCCCTGCGGCAGAGCCGATTCCTCGCGGCGCGGCGGTCCGCGGCTCGTATCCAGAATCCCACCATGCCGGCCAAACCATGCAGCAAGAAGTTCAATCGCCGTACAGCCAAAAACGACCGTGACCGTTACAGTGGGGCATCCTCCCGCGGCTCACTTCGCCGCGTCCAGGGAGGCACTCAATCCAAACCCATTAATCGTTCCCTCCTGTCGCCCTGCGCCGCGCTCGCCCAATTCGCGCCGCCCGCGCTCGCCGCTGGTCCCTGGACGGCACGGGTTCGCGCTACGTATCTTGAGATGTCGAATAAATCCGATGCCTTCAGTGCGCTGGGCATCAACTTCGGCGCCGACGCCGTCGGGATCAACAGCAAGTGGATTCCGAAATTCGACTTCACCTACGCCTTTTCGAAAAACCTTTCCGCCGAGCTCGTGCTGACGATCCCGCAGAAACAGGAAGTCAGCCTGGCCGGGGTCGGAAATCTCGGTTCCTTCAAGCACCTGCCGCCAACGCTGCTCGCGCAGTACAACTTCGCGCCCACTGGAAAAGTGCAGCCGTACATCGGTGCCGGGCTGAATTTCACCCTGATCTTCGACACCGATCTCAAGGTGGCCAATGTGCCGCTCGACCTCGAGGACTACAGCGTCGGCCTCGCCGCGCAGGCGGGCGTGAACTTCGACATCGGAAACGGCATGCACATCAATGTGGACGTCAAACGCGCCCAACTGCGCAGCGACGTTCTCGTCAAGGGCGGCCCGAAGCTGACGACCGCCAAACTGGATCCGTTGCTCTTCTCGATCGGTCTCGGCTGGAACTTCTAACCTAAACTCGATCCGTTTCGCCGTTGGCTGACGGCGATTTCGATCATCTGGAATCGAGCACCGGTAATCTTGAATCTGGGCTTTCAATCCCAGCGCCGAAATGGGACCGGCCGACCTAGCCGAAACCCGGCGGTTCGAAAATCCCAGATTCCTGATTCCCGATTCCAGATTTCACGATTCCCGGGATCCTGCAGTCGCGGCTTCCGCCACAGAAAGCGTTCGGGCTGGAACTCGATCGCCTTACCGCGACAGCGCGGCGTTCGCAGCGTCGACCGCCGCTTCGGTGGCAACGACGGCCGGACCGGAATCGTCCTCCGTCAGGCCGACGGCCTGGAGTTTTTCGGGGGGGGTGATCTGCCACCAGGACTCTTCGCCCCGGAAGCTTCGGCATACGTGCTGCGCGAGTCCGTTGGCCACATTGAGCAGCACCGCGAGCGGTTGCTCGAGGTCGGTGGGCT
>JBEIHL010000065.1:0-8866 GCA_040381375.1 Opitutaceae bacterium | reverse complement strand
TCGCCTGGCTTTTCTGAGAGACGCGCGCGGAGGCGCAAAGGCGCAGAGAAGACCATCGCGTTCGGCTGATGTTGGTGGTCTCATCCGCCCCAGTCTTATGAAGCCGCCCTCCTCCCCGACCCGCCGCCAGTTCCTCACCACCACGGCTGCGTCGGCCGGCAGCCTGTTGCTGCTGGGCAGCGCCCGGAAACTCGGCGCGGCACCGACGGACGTGGCGTCGACGGAGCACTTCCACTACCGGCTCGGGCCGGCCTGGCCCTACATCGATTCGCAGCGGGACAACCAGGCGTTCGGGTTTGGCGACGGAAAGATCGTGTTGTCCGAAGACAACGGCAGGACCTGGCCGCATCAGGCGGCGTTCGCCGAGGCGGCCAACATCACTTTTAGCTGCATCCTCAAGAACGGAAACATCCTCTTCGCCACCCGGGAACAGATCTTCCTGAGCACGGACAAGCTGAAGTCGCATCGTCCGATCCGGGTGAAGAACCGCGATGGTTCGGACTATCGGCCGCATACGCCCGTTGATCCCAATCTGCCCGGCTGGTATTTCCACTCCCTCGACGGGGAGCACACGTGGGACGTGAACGGCCGGGAGATGCTCGTTTGGGGCAACTACTGCAACGTCGTCGGCGGTGCGGTGCCGGTGAACATCTATTATTCCACCGACGGCGGGCAGACCATCAAGATCGCGTACTCCTTCGGTCAGAATAAGCGGTTCCAGCAAAAGGGCGCCAAGCCGGAGGCGCTGTTGGGCGACGCCAGTAATCCGGTCATCTGTCGTCACCTTCACGGCGTGACCTACAATCCGGGCGAGAATGCGTTCTACGCCTGCACGGGCGACATCAACCGCGGGGACGGCAAGGAGTGCCATTGGCTCCGCGGCACCTATGATGCGAGGGCGGATGCGTGGAATTGGAAAGTGATCGTGTCGTCGGACTCCGATTCACGCTACAAGTCGGGCGGGATCAATTTCGTCGACGGCAAACTCTATTGGATCTCGGACGCGAACGGCCCGAAGGTCGGGCCCAAGCACGATCGCGGCATCTTCACCTGCGCACCGGCGGACTTCGCGAACCGCGACCGACATCAGCTGCTGTTCAACCCCGAGTTCGAGTCCGCGAACATGATCATCCAGGACGGCGTGATCATCGCCTCCCATTGCGCGCCCGCGTCCACGTATGCCACGGGCTTCATCTACTCGCCGGACATGGGCAAATCCTGGGTGCAGTACGACCTCAAGGAGTTTGGGGCCCGGTCGGGTTGTCGCTTTCACCGGAAAAACAGTGACGGCTGGTTCCGCGTCGATCTGAGGAAGCGCTGGATCGATTTCGGCGAGGTATTGTTCATCAAACCAAAGGCGTGAGACGAGGGGCGATGCGGGCCGATCGTCTGCGGTTGACGTACCCGACTCCGTTCGTATCTCGTGCGGTTACCCCGGCGGCTTGCCGCCTCCCCCGTCATGAGCAGCTTTCGCGTTCGCCCGCTTTTCGAGCACACGGTCGACCTCAGCCCCGACCAGGCTCGCGCCCATCTCCTCCGCTCGTTTGCCGGCCACGCGATGAATTTCGAAATCCGCGACTTCCCCGGGTTCATCGGTCTCCACATTGGTGAGAAGGATCGGCGGTACTGGTCTCCCCGCCTGTTTCTCGTGCTCGACGCCACGCCGGACGGGACGACGCGCATCCACGGTACGTATGGTCCCGAGATCGAGGTGTGGTCGGTGTTCCTCTACGGTTATCTCCTTTCCGGGCTGATCGGCATGTTCGCCGGCATCCTGGGTTGTGCGCAGTTGTTCATCGGCGCTACGCCGTGGGGACTGTGGGTGACGGCGGCGACGGCGATTATCGCGGCGCTGCTTTACCTGGCGGCGCAACTGGGACAGAAATTTGGGGCATCGCAGACCTTTCAGCTCCATCAGGCCTACGAGAACGCCGTCGGTCGCCCGACGGAGATCCGTTGAATCGGGCGATGAGGCGCGCGATCTCGATCCTGGGTCTGGTGGCCGCGGCAGCATTCGCCGCGCCCCCGCCGTCCGTTCCGCCGGGGGGAATGGACTGGCCGCAGTGGCGGGGCACGGAGCGAGATGGGATCTGGCGTGAAACGGGCACCGTCGAGAAATTCGCGGGGCCCACGATCCCGCTGCGCTGGACAGTGCCGGTCGGCGCCGGCTACGGCGGGCCGACCGTCGCCGCCGGGCGGGTCTACGTCATGGACTACCTGAAGGAGACCTCGTCCGAGCGCGTGCTCTGCCTCGACTGGCGGACGGGGTCGAAGCTCTGGGAGGTTTCGTACCCGTGCTCGTATCAGGGTTTCACCTACGAGGCGGGCCCGCGTGCCTCTGTCACGGTGCACGACGGCCGCGCCTACGCGCTCGGCGCGGCGGGCAACCTCCATTGTCTGGATGCCGTTTCGGGGCAGATCCTCTGGCAGCGTGATCTGCGGAGCGAGTACCGGATCCGGATGCCCAACTGGGGCATCGCCGCCCATCCGATCATCGAGGGGGAACTCATGATCACGCAGATCGGCGGCGCGGGCGACGCCTGCGTCGTGGCCCTGGATCGCCGGACCGGGGCGGAGCGCTGGAAGGCGTTCCCCGACGAAGCGTCCTATTCCCCGCCGATCGCGATCGAGCAGGCCGGCCGCCGGCTCATCGTGATGGCCCTGGGCTTCCGCCTCGTGGCGTTCGATCCCGCGGACGGAACGCTGCGGTGGAGTCACGAGCAGCCGAAGAGCAGTTGGCCGATCGCGATCCCCGCGCCGGTGGTCGTCGGCGACCTGATGTTCTACTCCAACGCGCACGCCGGCTCCTACCTGTTCCGGCTCGCGCGTGACCGGCCCGGGGTCGACGTCCTGTGGGAACGCGGTCGTCGCCCGCGGACGGACGACACGCTGCATCCCGTCATTCCCGATCCCCTCGTGATGAACGGGCTCGTGATCGGCGTGCAAACCGACGGCGAGCTCCGTTGTCTGGATCTGATGACGGGCAAGCGCCAGTGGGAGACGGTCGAGGCGATGCCCAAGGCCTGGCATGCGACGATGCATCTGGTGCGCGCGGGAGAAACGGGGGATCGGGCGTGGATCTTCACCGAGGAGGGAAACCTGATTCTGGCGCGGCTCACTGCCGAGAAGTACGAGGAACTGACGCGCGCGCGGCTGCTGCAACCGACGCTGGAGCAGGGGCCGCGGGGCCGCGCAGTGACGTGGGCGCACCCGGCCTTCGCCTATCGACACATTTTCGCCCGGAGTGATCGGGAGCTCGTTTGCGCGGATCTGACTGCGGCGCGTTGAGCGTAGGAGACGCAGTTGCACCACTGATTCTCACTGATCAACACTGATCCGGAGCGCCTTCTCTTTGCCTGACCATCAGTGCTCTTCAGTGCCGATCAGTGGTTGGATCTTCTGTGGTTCGCCCTTTTCCGCTCGGCACCGTGAACTTCGCTGCCGCAGACTGAGATGATGAATTATCGCACGAAGGCGGAGTATTTCATTCGCGGCATCACCAACGGCTTCGTCGAGGCCTCGGAGGTGATCGCCTGGGCGGATGAAGTGATCGTTGAAGCGGCCAAGACCGAGGACTGGATGGTGGAGATCTCGACCTGCGGTCCCGACGATCGCATGAAGGTGCTCAGCCAGCTCAACACGATCAAAGGCGAGGTGGATCCGGTCGCGCTCGCGGCGTTGTTGAAGGAGAAGGGGCAGGCCTAGGTCCGGATGCTGCGGCGCACGGCAACTGGGCCGGCGGAACATGCAGATCAGAATTCGCCCTTGATGCCCACCACGGCGTTCTTCCCCCACTCCTGGAAGCGCTGATACCGCGCGTATTCCGGCGTGTCGGGGGCATAGCGGCGTTGTACGTCAGTCACGCCTAGGCCGTTGAAGCTGTTCAAGGAGACGTGAACGCCGATCCGGCGGGAGAGCGCGTACTCAAGCCCGATGTTGTATCGGGTCTTTGCTCCCTGCCAGAGGTATGTGTCCGCCGGTACCGTGGCACTCGCCGCCACGGGAGCGCGTCGCGTTTCACCCTGTTCGGATGCCGTAAATCGGATTGCGAATCGCGACCGAACCAAGCTTACGCCCCAGCTCAGGGTCTTGGGATTGAAGCCGGTAAAGTCTGACTGGCTTGAGCCTCCGAGCGACAATTTGGTGAGGTTGGCGAACACCTGAACGCCGCGGGCCCAGGCGGGCAGAAACGTGAGCGACTGTTTGTAGGCGTACTCCATGCCAGTGATCGAGGCATCGCCACCGTTGCCCCGCGTCGCGACGGTGTAGTTGAGGTAGTCACCGGTGGCCGGGATCCCGTAGGTCTCGAGCAGCTCGGGCGTCGCTGAACTGGCCGTCGTCACGAAGAATCCCCGGATGTCCTTTCTGAAAACACCGACCGAACCGAACCCGCCCTTGAGCAGATAGGATTCGAGCGAGAGGTCGAAGTTGTGCGCTGACCACGGCTTCAATCCCGAGTTCACCACGGTGATGGTCGGGTTGGTTGCGGTCGGCTCAGAGACCGCGACGCCAGGAATGATCAACCCGAGACTGGGGCGCCCAATCGTGCGGGCATAACCAAGGCGGGCCACGAGGCTGTCCGTGATTGAATAGGTCCCGTTGAAACTGGGATGGAGGGTCTGGTAGTCGCCGGCCCCGTACGATCCGCGCTCCTTATACCGGAGCTGGCTGCGGACGAGGGCGTCGGTCGAGATCAGCGTGGGCTGGCCGGCCGCATTACGCACGAGGTTGCCTCTCGGGTCCTTCACATACTGGGCGCTGATGTCGTCCAGCGCGCCCCAACCCTCGTTCTTCGTCCACTCATGGCGCACGCCAGTGACAAGCCACAGGCGGCTGTTGAGCAGCTTCAGGTCGCCGCGCAGGTAGGTGCCGGAAATCGTTTCCTGAAATTTCCGGGACCCGTTTACGCGCGTGGTGTGCGCCGCTGCCTCGTTGAGGACGAAATAATCCGGCTGGGCCTGGTACAACTCGTAGGCCTTGCGGGCGCTGATCCACTGAATCCGGTCCCCGCTCAGATAGGGGGGCGACTGGGCGGAGAAACGTTCGTCCACCAGGCCGTAGTTGCCGGCCTTTCTGACATCGACGGGCTGCCCGGGGCGAAACGTATAGCTCTTGGTGTTGTCGCTGGCGGACACATCCTGGCGCGCGACGGCGAAACCGCTCTTCAGCGAGAACGGCAGCGGACCCGCAAACTTTCGCGCCGCGTTCAGTTTCCCCTCGGCTCTCGTTTCCTTGGACCGGGGCAGGTTGTCCGCCGCCGTAGTGATGGAATACGCATTGCCGTCGAATGGGTTCACCGGTGCACCCGTGCGATCCACGATCCGGTAGGTCGCCGGCACAATGCTCTCCTTGTTGTTGCCCGAGCCGGAAATGCCTTCGGCTCGAATCACCAGGTTGGAAATGCTGCCGCTGATGTTGCTGAAGTAACCCTTCTCGGTGCTGGGGCGCCGATGCTTGGACACCGAATAGCCGGCATGGCCGTCCAGCTGCCACTCGTGGCGTTGGTGGGAGAACTTGAGATTCGAAACCATGACCCCGTTGTGCAGCTCCAGCCAGGTGCCCACGCTCTGGCTGAGCGATCCGACCCCGGTCGCCGCACCCTGGACGAACGTGGGCCCGCCGGTGGCTCCCGCCCCGTAGGTCGTGCCGAAACTGTGTCCGGCCGACGCCGCTTCGCGCTTTCGATACTGGATACTGGCGCCGAATGTCGTGGCGCTGCCCATTTTCCAGTCGACGCCGACCCGGCCTGAGCGAACGGCTACGAGTTGCGGGCTGACCTGCCACGAACTGGACGTCTGCACGAGACGGATGAGGTCCCACGCCGGCTGCGTCGTGTGAGCTTCAATGTAGTTGAGATTCTCCGTGGCGGAAAGACTGATGGCGACGGAGTCGTTAATCGGCCGGGAGTAGGTGAGGTCGACCGATGGGAGGATGTGCCGCGTCGTAAGCTTGGATGTCGGTCCCGCGCGCTTGCTCAGGGTCAACGGATCGTCCGACCGAAACGACGTGAACACGTTGTAGGTGAAGAGGGGTCGCTTCCGCTCGAAGCCGCCTTTGCTGATGATGTTGATTGAGCCGCCCAGTCCGTTGGCCGGCATATCCGGCGTAGGCACCTTCGTGACCTCGATTCGCGAGATGTTGTTGATCGGCACGGTGAACAGCCCGGAGTTGCGGCTGGGCCCCAGGGAGGACGCTGCCATGCCGGCGCCGTCGATCGTGATCGGTGTATCGCTGCCGGGAATACCGCGGACCGAGGCGTCGTTGCCGGCGTAGCCGGAGTAGGTGATCGCAACGCCTGGGATGTACTTGAGGAATTCGGCGATGTTCGGGTCGCCGTTGTTGGGATACTCGTCGAAGGCCACCACGTTCTTGATATTCGGAGCGGCCCGCTGCTCGTTCAGCGCAATGGTCTGGGCGCTCATTTCCCGATCTTCCACGACCGTGACCGCGGCCAGGGTGATTGGGCTGGAGCTGGACGCCTCCGCCGCCATGCCCGGTCGCGCCAGCTCGAAATCGACGCGGACCACCTGTCCGGCCACGATGCGCACGGACTGGACTCCCGGCTCCAGACCTACGTACGCGGCCCGCAGACGTGCCTCGCCGGCCGGCACGCCGGACAGACGATAGGCCCCGTTGTCGTCGGTGGTCGCTTCGCGATTGGTGCCTTCGATTGACACACGTACATTCGCGAGAAAGGCGTCGGAGACCCTGCTTAACACCCTTCCCTCGATGGTGCCGGGAGCGCCCGTCTGGGCGGCAACGGCGACGGGAACCAGCCAAATCGCAATCAACAGTTCACGGGCACGGCGGCGAAAGCTCCGGCTGCACCGTGGCCGGGGGGCGAGGCCAACGTTCATGCGCTACGAATGCGCCGCCGCCGCGGGAGGTGCGAGGTGAAAGCACTGGTCACACGGATTGCCCAGCCACAGGAAGACGGTTGGTGCAAAGCGTGGATCGGCGCTTCCCGGTGCAACTGGTCAGGCGGCTTTTCCACTCGATTGCCTTTGTCAGCCGAACGCCGAAGGAAAGAATCCGGTGGTGACGATGCTTTCCCGCTTCCTTGCCCCTGCCTTCGTCATGCTGGTCTCCGCATCCACTGCGCAACCGGCCACCCCGCTGGCAGCGGCCGGAGCCTCCACCGCCGTCATCGATCTCGGTAGCCGGCGTGAACTCTTTGTCGACGACCACCTGGTGGAACGTCTCTCCGGCAAGGCTGACTTGCGTCTGCATCAGCCCGTGCCGCGGGAACTCGTGATCGTGCATGACGCACCCTGGGAGGGCACAGGGAGCGGCTATCACAGCATCTTCCAGGATGGCGACCGCTACCGGATGTATTACAAGGGTTGGATGCTGACGGTGAGTCCGAAGCAAGCCCGGACCGATCGGCGGCCCTACGCGGGGGCCTATGCGGAGAGCGATGACGGCATTCATTGGCGCAAGCCGGCGCTGGGGCTCCACGCCTTTCGGGGATCGAAGGCAAACAACATCGTGTTCGCCGACAACCAGCGGGAAGGCGAACTCACGCTGAACTCGGCGCATCTCGCTGTCTTCAGGGATGAGAACCCCGCCGCCGGTGCCGATGCCCGCTACAAGGCCATCATCCTGTGCAAGCCGGCAACCGGTAGATCCGGCCTCGTGCCGTTCAAGTCGCCGGATGGTCTGCACTGGACGCGCATGAGCGACCAACCGGTTATCACCGACGGAGCCTTCGACTCGCAGAACCTCGCGTTCTGGGACGGGGTGCGCGGCCACTATCGCGCCTACTGGCGATACTTTGCTCCGGGCGAGGGCGGCGCGAGGGGCGCCCGGTCCATCCGCACCGCGACCTCGCGTGACTTGATCACCTGGGACAAGCCGGTCGATTTGCGCTACGTGGACTCACCGGTCGAGGAGCTCTATACAAATCAGATCAAGCCCTACCACCGCGCACCTCACCTGCTGTTGGGCTTTCCCACCCGCTATATTGATCGCGGTTGGTCTGATTCGATGCGTTCGCTGCCGGAGCGCGAGCATCGGGAGGGCCGGGCCGCCGCCACCCAGCGCTACGGAACGGCCATTACCGAAGGTCTGCTCATGATCAGCCGGGATGGGGTGAACTTCAAACGCTGGAACGAAGCCTTCCTGCCGCCCGGCATCGAACGCGAGGGCACCTGGAACTATGGGCACCAGTATATAGGCTGGCATGTGGTGGAAACGAAGTCCTCGCTGGAGGGTGCGCCGAATGAACTTTCACTCTACGCCGTGGAAAGCTACTGGACGGGTGACAGCAGTGCCTTGCGCCGCTATACGCTCCGAATGGATGGATTCGTGTCGGTCAAAGCACCGATGAGCGGCGGAGAATTGCTCACCCGGCCGTTCACGTTTGCCGGCCGTACGCTCGCGCTCAATTTCGCCACCTCCGCCGCCGGAGGCGTCCAGGTCGAAATTCAGGACGGCTCCGGGCGTCCGCTGCCGGGATTTTCCCTCGAAGACTGTCCGGTCATCTTTGGCGATGCGCTGGACCGGGTGGTCACCTGGCAGGGCGGCAACGACGTATCGCGGCTGGCGGGGCAGCCGGTACGGCTGCGTTTTGTGCTCCGGGACGCCGACCTGTACGCGCTGCAGTTTCAATAGCCCCTGCCATCGTCATGCCTCAAGAACCTGCTCTTTCCCGACGATCGTTCGTTCAGCGATCGATAGTGGGCGCCGGTCTGGCCGCCACGGCAACATCCGTCGGGTCTGCGGCCCCGGTGGTCGCGGCCTCCGACGAGACGGCCGGTGAACTGCTGGCCGATGCCGGCACCGCTGCCGACTTTGTCGACCGCCGTTGGGTGGAGCATACCTATTTCCTGACGCGCAAGGTCTCCCAGCCTGAGCGAATCTCGCC
>JBEIHL010000064.1:0-8940 GCA_040381375.1 Opitutaceae bacterium | reverse complement strand
TGGGGACAGGCTGCTCCACCAGCCGACCAGTTAGGCTCGACACGTGCAACGCGGTCTTCGGACCATGCGCGATTATGCAATCCTTCAAGACCTCGCTGGGTCGGCTGCGGGTGATCGGGTGGTGGGAAGGCGTTTCGTTCCTGCTGCTGCTGGGTGTGGCGATGCCGTTGAAGTATTTCGCCGACTGGCCGCTCGCGGTGCGCTACGTCGGGATGGCGCATGGCATCCTCTTCCTCCTCTACGTGGCGGCCGCGATCCAGGCGGCGCTGGACCACAACTGGTCGTGGAAACGGACGGCGCTCGTGCTGGCGGCCAGCCTGTTGCCGGGGGGACCGTTTGTCGTGGACGCGCGGATACTGCGGCCGGAACTGACGGCGCAACGTTGAACCGCGGTGGGCGGGCACGAAAAAGGGCCTGCTTTGAGCAGGCCCTTGGAGTGGTTGCGATCGCGCGGCCGCCTTAGAGCAGCGTCGCGTCGAGCGTGATCTCGGCGTTGAGCACCTTCGAGATCGGGCAGCCGGCCTTGGCCTTGCCGGCGAGTTCGTGGAACTTCGCGGCATCGATGCCGGGGACCTTTGCCTTCAGCACGAGGTGCGACTTGGTGACCGTCCAGCCCTTGCCTTCGACGTTCTCCAGCGAAACGGTGGCCGTCGCTTCGAGGCTGTCCGGCGTGAAGCCGGCCGTGGTCAACTGGCCGGAGAGGGCCATCGCGAAGCAACCCGAGTGGGCGGCCGCGATGAGTTCCTCGGGGTTGGTACCCGGCGCGTTGTCGAAACGCATGTTGAACGAGTACGGGGTGTTCTTGAGGGCTCCACCGGGTGCGGTGAGCGTGCCTTTGCCTTCCTTGATGGTGCCGTTCCAGACGGCGGTCGCAGTACGTTTGAACATGAGGAAAACGACTGGTACAGGGGGAACCGAAAGGTGCAAGCGAAACGCGGGCGCAATCGGCAGTTCTAGAGACCTTGACTGGCCAAAGTTTGACTACGGAAGTCAAAGTCTGACTCGGCGTCGAAGAAGACCAATCGCGGAACCGCGGAGAGGCGGAGACACGGAAGCCAGTCGCGTGGAGTAATGGCTCGGCTTATGCCTCCGCGCCTCCGTCCTTCCGCGTTTTCGCGATCAATCTTTCTGCTCATGTCTCGTCGGGCAGGGGCGCTGCCCCGCTAGAACGTGCCCTTCAGGCCGAACGTCCACAGGGAACCGAAATCCTCGCGCTGGCGGAACTGGGCATGCTCGGGCGTGCGCGGGTTGTGGACTTCGAAGTCCTCGGTGGCGTCGCCGATGTTCCGCAGATTGGCGAAGACCGCGAGGCGCTTGTAGAAATAGTATTCGCCGAGCACGTCGATGTAGAGCCGCTTCGTGCCCCAGTTGTACGTGTTGGGTTCGATGCTCCGGCCCGCCGCGAAGGGGCCGCGGCGGTGTTTGCCGCGGTAGTTCCAGTTGACGCGCAGATTGTAGGCGGGACGGGAAAGACTGATGCCCCAGCTGCCGCTGCGCGGGATGTAGTTGGCCATCGCGTTGGTTTGGTCGCCGATCGCCCGCTGCGCGCTGCCGTTGGCGAAGATCTGCAGCCCGCGCCCCCACTGGGGCAGGAAGGTGAGCGCCTGCTTGTAGTTGAAGTCGATGCCGGTCATCCGGACCTGATTCTGCAGGTTGTACTGGGTCGAGACGTCGAAGCGGTCGTAGTCGTCGGGATCGAGGCTGTAGAGGCTGAGGAATTCCGGTGAGGCGTTGAAGACCGTGGTCGCAAACATGTTCGTGAAATCGCGCCGGAAAGCGCCGACCGAGAACAGGCCGACGCGCTCGAAATAGTACTCGAGCGTGACCTTGTAGGTGCGAGCCTCCCACGCCTTGATGCCGGCGTTGTTCACCGTGATCCGGTTCGAGCTGGTGGCGGGCAGCTCCGTATCCGGAAGGGTGAGACTGCCCGCGTACTGGCTGAAGTTGGGGCGGCCGACCGAGTGGTAGTAACCGGCGCGGGCGATCAGGTTCTCGCGCACATTGAGGCTCGCATTGAGGCTGGGGAACCAGCGGAAGTATTCTTTCTTCGCCTGCAGACCGCGGTCGACGTTGGTCAGCATCGTCGTCTGCACGCCGGCGGGAGCGATCAGGAGCGGCCGGCCGTTGGCGCCGAGGATGTAGGAACCATCGGGCCGCTGCTGAAAGTTGCGCGTGGGGTCGATCAGCCGGCCTTCACCGCTGACATTGGTCTGCTCGGCGCGGACGCCGCCGACGAGCTTGAGCCGGCGGTCGAACAATTGCAGGTCGCCGCGGATGTAGGCGGAGGAGATGACCTCCTCGGCGTGCTTCGACAGCTCGACGCGCCGGGCGTATTCGGTGTCGCGGTTGATCGTCCAGTAGGTCGGGTTCTGCGTGGCGTATTCCCAGAGCTTGAAGTTGCTCGGGTACTGGATTTGGGGAAATCCGTAGACGCCCTGGCGCTGCGAAAAGATTTCGTCGAGGATGCCGGCCGAACCCGCGTTGTCGTTGGCGCCGTTCGCCACGTTGGGATTCGCGGTATTGATCCCATCGGAGCCGACGTGGGTGTAGGTGGGATTCTCGCCGCGGATATCGCGCATCGAATGCCGGATATCGACTCCGGTTTTGATCGAGAACGGAATGCGTCCGAGCATGAAGTCGCGCCGGATGTTGGCGAACGCACTGCGCTGCAGGTCCGCGGTCTCGCGGGCGTCGCTGTTCGCGGTGTTGAGGTTGTAGCTCGACAGCGCGTACGGATTCACCGGGGCGCCCGTGACGCCATCGTGCACCGTGATGATGCGCGGGCGCAGGAAGAAGATGTCACGGAACGCCACCGTGACATTGGTACGGCGCACTTGCGTGGCGTTGAAGTAACCGCGTGCGATGTCGGTGTAGTGATTGGTCGCGTGAGAAACTCCGGCGCCGGCTTCGCCCTTCCATACCGGGCCGTCGTAGTAGTAGCGCAGCGTCGGCATGTAGGTCGTGCCGCGTTTGTCGCGGGAGCCGGTGGAGACGCGGATCTCGCCCGCGCCGGCGTAGCCGTTGGTGTTGAACGTGTCGTAGTCGCCCGGATTCACGCGATTGACGAGGAAGAGCAGGCTGCGGTTGTTGAACTCGGCGTCGAAGAGCGCGTATTGAAAAGCGAACGACACGCGGTGATTGCGGCTGAGCCGGTAGTCGATCGTCGCGCCCGCGGAGGAGCGTTGCGTGACCTTGGTGCCGTCGCGCACCGTGTAATCGCTCAGGTAAGGCTTGTCGGGCGTCGTGTCGGGCAGGTTGCCGAAGGGGTTGGCGGCGGTGGGGGCGCTGGTCACCGCGCTCACGCCCCGCCAGGTGCTCTGGGTGAAGTCCTGCATCGTGTACTGGGTCGAGTGTCCGCCCGAGAGCGTGAAGCCGAACTTGCGGTTGACCGGCGCGACGTAGGAGAAATCGAACCCCGGGTGAATCTTGTAGGTTTCATCGCGGATCGGGCCGGGGGTCTTGCGCAGGCTGCGCTCGGCATCGCGCATCATGACATAGACGCTGCCGTTGAACTGCGGGCGGGAGCGCTCGAAGGCGCCGCGCGGCACCATATTGACGGCGCCGGCCAGGGCGGAACCCGTGGTCTCCGGCGTCGGCGTATATGAAACCTCGATCCGGGCGACGTTGTTGATCGAGACCTGCTCGAGCTCGACCGTCCGCGCGGTGCCGGAGGATTGTGCACTGGCGAGGTTGAAGCCGCCGACGGTCACAGGGACGTTGTCAGGCGGTACGCCGTTCATCGAGATTGTACGCGCATCGCCCCCGACGTAGTCGATGGTGATGCCGGGCAGAAATTTCAGGAACTCCCCGACGTTGCCCTCGGCGACGGCGCCGAACTCGTCGGCGGCGACGACGTTCATGACGTTGGCCGCGAAGCGCTGCTCGTTGATGGCGATCGCGGCACCGTCCATTTCCTTGGACGTCGACACGATGAACTGGTCTAGCTTCACCGTCGTGTCCCCGGTCCCGGGCCGCGCATCGGCATCCGCCAGGTTGAAGTCACGCTGGGCGATCTGGCCGGCGCCGACGCTGACCGCGACGGACTGCGCCACGAGACCCGTATAGAAGGCGCGGACCCTCGCGGTGCCGGCGGGCACGTTGACGAAGCGGTATTGGCCGATGCTGTCGGTGAAGGTTTCGAGCTGGGTGCCTTCGATGGTGACGCGAGCTTTCTCCAGGTACTCGCCATTGCGGGTGTTGAAGACGCGGCCTTCGATGGTGCCACCGGTCGCCTGGGCAAACGCCGAGGCGGAGAACTGCGCCAGGCCAGTGGCCAGCAGGCAGAGACGGACGAGGCCGGTGAGGGTCAGGGGGCGTTTCATGGGGGCTGGAAATCGCGACTGCGGGGTGCCGAGGCGGGAAGAGGCGGCGGGAATTAGGGTGATCGAGGCGGGTGGCTTAATGAGAATCCCGCGGGACGCCCGGATGCTTGGTATGGACGGCTTCCGGCGCCCGGGTACGCTTCCGGCCACTTTCGATGAAGCGACCCACGCGAGACGAGCGGCAGCGCATGTGCACCGGCAAGCGGCGTTATCGGACGCAGGGCGACGCGCTCGATGCGGCGGCTCTGGTGGGAGTCGAACGCAGGCGCTCGGCGTATCTCTGTCCGCTGTGCCGGCACTGGCACCTGACGTCCCGCTGACAGCCGGAGGTGGAACGTGCGCGCCACTGTGCCGTTCGGTGAGGCGGAATCGGTTGCTTGGGATTGCCGTGTCTCCGCTCGCCGCTAAGATCGCGTCATGGCGACCCGCGAGCTCGTGATCGGCTTCGATGCCGACGACACCCTCTGGCACAACGAGAGCATCTTTGAAAAGACGCACGAGCGTTACCGCGCTCTGCTGGCCCAGTATCACGATGCGGCCACCGTCGACCGGACGCTCTTCGCGACGGAAATGCGCAACCTCGAACTCTACGGCTATGGCGTGAAGGGCTTCACGCTGTCGGCGATCGAGACGGCGATCGAGCTGACCGCCGGAAAAATCCGCGCGGAAGAAATCCGGCACTTGATCGCGCTGGGCCAGGACATGCTGGCGCATCCGGTTGAACTGCTCGACGGCGTGATCGAGACCTTGGCCGGCCTGACGGGCGCGCACCGCCTGCTGGTGATTACGAAGGGCGACTTGCGCGATCAGGAGCGCAAGCTCGCAAAATCAGGGCTTGGCGGACACTTCGAGCGCGTGGAGATCCTGTCGGAAAAGGATACCTCGACCTATGCCGCGATTTTCCGCCGCCACGCCATTGATCCGACCCGGTTCCTGATGGTGGGAAACTCGCTGAAGTCGGACATCCTGCCCGTGCTCGAATTGGGCGGAGCGGGCGCGTACGTGCCCTACCACCTCACGTGGGCCGCGGAGCGCGTGGAGCACGCGCCGCAGTCTGAGGGCCGCTTCTTCCGGTTAAAGAACCTGCGGGAACTACCGGAGGTGGTGGCTGGTTTGAGCAGGCGCTAGGTTTTCCCCAGGAAGGCGACAATCAGGCGGCGGAGGGCGTCGCTCCGACGATCGCGCGCACGTCGTCGCCGGAGATCGTCTCCCGCGCGATCAACTCGGCGGCGATGGCATCGAGGGTGGCGCGCCGCTCGCGCAAGGCGGCGGAGGTGGCGGCGTAGTTGTCATCGAGCAGGGACTTCACGTGGCTCTCCGCCTCGTGGGACGTCTGGGGGCTGGCGAGCGACTGGCCGTCGCCGGCTCCGGCCAGCGCCATGAAGCCGAGCGGAGACATGCCGTACTCGAACACCATTTGCCGCGCGATGCGCGTCGCTTCCTGGATGTCGCCCGAGGCGCCGCTGGTGATCGTGCCGAGCGCGAGTTCCTCGGCGGCGCGTCCCGCCATCAGGCAGCGCAGGCGCGCGATCAGCAACTCGCGCGAGTAGTTGAACAGGTCGCGCTCGGGTGCGAAGTGCGTGCTGCCGAGCGACTGTCCGCGCGGAATGATCGTCACCTTCTGCAGCTTCAGGTCGTCCTCGCCGGAAAGCACCTGCATGAGGGCGTGTCCAGCTTCATGATACGCGACGACGCGTTGGTCGGCGGCGGACATGACCCGGCGCGTCTCCCGACCCCAGTTGATCTTGTCCCGGGCTTCGTCGATGTCACCGGGTGCCACGGTGCCGCGCCGGTGCCGGGCGGCGTGGAGCGCGCCCTCGTTGAGCAAATTGGCGAGATCGGCGCCGGAGTACCCGGGCGTGGCTTTGGCGATTTTCTCCAGGTCGACGGTGGCATCCAGTTTCACCGCGGCGGCGTGCACCTGGAGAATCGCTAACCGGCCGCGCAGGTCGGGCAGGCCAACGGCAACCTGGCGGTCGAACCGGCCCGGCCGCAGCAGCGCCTTGTCGAGGGTTTCGGCTCGGTTCGTGGCGCCGAAGACGATGACAGCGTCGCCCGTTTCGAAACCATCCATCGCCACCAACAGCGCGTTCAACGTCTGATCGTGCTCCTGTTGCGCGCCGCTGCCGTCGCCTCCGGAGCGGGTGCGGCCGATGGCGTCGATTTCGTCGATGAAGATGATGCTGGGTCCGGTCTCGCGGGCCTTCTTGAAGAGCGAGCGGACGCGCGAGGCGCCGACACCGACGTACATCTCGACGAAGTCGGAGCCGCTGAGATTGTAGAAGTTCGCCTTGGCTTCGCCGGCGACCGCCTTCGCGAGCATGGTCTTGCCGGTGCCGGGCGGGCCGACCAGCAGCACACCTTTCGGCATGCGACCGCCGGTCGCGGTGAAGCGGGCCGGATCGCGGAGAAACTCGACGACCTCGCTCACTTCGTCCTTGGCCTCATCGCAGCCGGCGATGGAGGAAAATTTAACAGTCGAAGTGGCCGGGCGGAGAGTTTTCGGGGAGAATGCGGTCAGGCGCGCGGCGAAGAATTGCCCGCCGGCGAGCAGGCCGGCGACCAGCAGCAGCAGCCCGAGCACTTGAACGGCGGTGCGAGAGAAGGTGGTTGCGCGGTCGGGCCCGGTCGCGGCGCGCGCTTCCGCCAGCGCGGCGGCGTCGGTCTCCGCGAATCGGCGTTCACGCAACAGCGCGAGGTCCCCATCGGTCAGGCGGGCGGTGGTTTGGGTCGTCGCTGTGGCGGTGCTCCCGGGCAACGTGCGCCGGGCGGTGAGATCGGCGAGCCCGGTGGCATTGGTGCGAAACGCGATCCGACCCTCCGTGAGTTCCCCCGCCCGCGCCGCCGCCATGAAGTCGGTGACATCCATGCGCAGGGCCTCGGGCCCGCCGCGCGAACCGTAGGTGCGGGTCAGATACAGGTGGACGCCGGCCGCGATCACGAACGCGGCCAGCAGGCCAATGATCCAGCGCAGCGAGAGGGTCGGCATGTCCTCCTCCTTTCGGCACAGGACCGTCGCTTCTGCACCCGGGAGTTTCGTCGCGTGCAGGGACGCGTGGGGTCCACGCGCCAGTGCGGTGATTGCGTAGATGGGCCGGCCGATCGGGTTGTGGGGTCCGGACTGTCGGGTTGGCCCTGTGGGAGGATTAGACGTGCAACTACCCGACTTCACGCGGGCTCCGAAGCGAGGGGCCCGGGAGGGTGGGCGTTGACGTTCCAACCGGCGCGAGTTTGGTTGGGCTCTGTCGTGCGCGTTGCACGTTTTGCTTCACCCCAAACCCGTACCCGCGATGAACTCCCCTGAAGGCTCCGACCTGTCCCGCCGCCGTTTTGTCAAACTCTCCGCCGCCACGACCAGCGCCGCCGTGCTCGGGGCCTTGGGGTCGCAAGGCGTGATGGGCGCGACCACGGGCTCCGATCGGATTCGCGTGGGCGTGGTGGGCTGCGGTGGGCGCGGCACCGGCGCTGCGCGCAACTGTCTCGATTCGGCCCCGGGGGTCGAGATTGTGGCGCTGGGAGACTTGTTCGAGCGGCAGGTCACCGCGGCGAAAGCGAAGCTCAACGTGCCGACGGCGCAGGGCTTCTGGGGTTTCGATGCGTACCAGAAGGTGCTCGCGGCGGACATCGACCTCGTGATTTTGGCGACGCCGCCCGGTTTTCGGCCCTCTCATTTCGAGGCGGCGATCGCGGCCGGAAAACATGTCTTCATGGAAAAGCCCGTGGCGGTTGATCCGGTGGGCTGCCGCGCCGTGATTGCGACGGCGCAGAAGGCGAAGCAGAAGAAACTCGCGGTGGTCGCGGGCACGCAGCGCCGGCACCAACCCAGCTACATCGATATCATTGGCCGCATTCACGACGGCGCAATTGGCGAGCTGGTAGGCGGGCAGTGCTACTGGAACGGGGAGGGCATCTGGTTCCGCGAGAAGACCGGCTGGCTGGCGAACGTCAGCGATCTCGAGTGGCAGTGCTGGAACTGGTACCACTGGGACTGGTTGAGCGGCGACCAGATCGTCGAGCAGCACATTCACAACATCGACGTGATCAACTGGTCCTTCGGCGGTCCACCGGTGAAATTTTACGGCATGGGCGGCCGGCAGAACCGCGGCAGCATTCCCGGCAACATCTGGGACCATTTCGCGATTGAGATGGAATATGCCAACGGCGCGCGGGTGACCAGCATGTGCCGGCACACGCCCAAATCGAGCACCCGCATCGGCGAGCGTGTGGTGGGCACCGCGGGATCGTCGGATTGCACGAATTACATCAAGGGCGCGAAAGCCTACAAGTTCGAGGGCCCGACGCCGAATCCCATGGTGCAGGAGCACACCGATCTCATCGCGAGCATCCGCAGCGGTCAGCCGCTCAATGAGGGCGAGCAGGTGGCAATCAGCACGCTGACCGCGATCGGCGGCCGCATGTCCGCCTACACCGGCCGCGAGATCTCCTGGAACTGGCTGATGAACGGCTCGAAGCTGGACATCTTCCCGAAGACAATGGCGCCGGGGCCCGGGGTGTTCACCGACGTGCCGATGCCGGGCAAGGTCGAGTTGGTTTGACCGGACCGGGCCACCCTGGGAGCGCGGACGCCCTCGTCCGCTTTTCGAACGATACGGACGAG
>JBEIHL010000063.1:0-8959 GCA_040381375.1 Opitutaceae bacterium | reverse complement strand
CGAGCAGCAGGGCCGTGCCCACCCCGATGAGGCCGGCCGCGATCGTCATCCATTCGGCCAGCCGAATGCTCGTGGCGGGCGAGGGGTTCCGCGCGAGGCGTTCGTAGAAATCGACCGAGACGAGCGTCGCGACGCTGTTCATGCAGCTCGAAAGGGTGGACATCGAAGCGGCGAAAATGCCGGCGATGATCAGGCCGGTGATGCCCACCGGCAGCTCGGCGGCGATGAACAGCGGGAAGGTCGCATCGACGGAGAGCAGGGGATTCAGCTTCTCGGGGTGCTGCTGGTAGAAGACGTAGAGCGCGGTGCCGATCGCGAAGAACGTCATGCTGCCCGGGACGACGATGGCCGTGAGCGTCCACATCGACCAGCCGGCCTCCTTGGGCGAGGCGGTGGAGAGCGCGCGCTGCATCATGACCTGGTCCTTGGGATACGTGACGAAATCGAGCACGGCGAAAAACACAAAGCCGCCCACGGTCGCCTGCGTAATGTCGAAGCTCCACTCGAAGGTGTGGAACTTGCCGTCCGCGTTGGCGGCGCGGAGAAATTCCGGCAGGCCGCCTTCGATACTCCAAATGACGTAGCCGATGGCGAAAAAGGCGCCGCCGAGCATGACGAAGACCTGGAGGACGTCCGTCCAGATGACCGCCTTCATGCCGCCTAGAAGCGTGTAGGCGATCGTGACGATGCCCATGAGCAGGATGCTCCACATCACGTCCAGGCCGGTGACGGCGGAGAGCGCGAGGGCGGGCAGGAAGAGCACCACGCTCATCCGGCCACCCAGTTGGATGAGGATGTTCAGGGCGCTCGCGAGCAGGCGGATGACGGGATGGAAGCGCAGCTCGAGATATTCGTAGACCGACGTGATGTTGAGCCGGCGGATGAGTGGAAAGATGAAGATGGCGACGGCGGCGGAGCTGAAGAGGCCGACGAAATTATTCGCGAGAATCTGCCAGTTCGTCGCAAAGGACTTGGCCGGGATAGCGATGAACGAGATGGCGCTGGTACCGGTGGCATAGAGGCTGATGCCGGCGGCCCACCACGGAATCCGGCGACCGCCGAGGAAGAAGTCGTCGTTGCTCTGCTTTCTCGACCGGAAATAGAAATACACTCCGATGCCCGCCGAGCCGAGCAGGTAGACGACGATCACCACCCAGTCCAGCGGCTGGAGCAGGCGTTTGCTCACCGTGAGTTCGATGCGGGTGAGTTCCGTGGTGCCGCGGGTCTCGACGAGGAAACCGGCGGGGGCGGGCCGGATCGTGACCGGTTCGCCGGGCAACGCGGCCCGGCCAAACTCGGCCCACGTCCGGGTAATGGAGTGATAGGCGAGGACCGTGAGCTCGCGCGGACCGGAATGCGTGGCGCCGAGGAGATGGGCCTGCGCGCTGCGCACGAGGACGTCACCGAAAAGCGGTGACGGCGGCGGCACCTTCGGCAGGTCGGCGGGAGCAATCTCAGGCGGCGGAGTCAGCGCGGCCGCCGCCGTGGCGGCGATCGGATCGACCTTGAGACTGGTCAGGTCGGCAGCGCGGGCAGCGAAGGCGAAGAGGAGAAGCGACAGCAGGATGCCGAGACGCAGCGTGCGGTGGGGCATGGGGGATTTAGGGTGGGGCGGCCGGGACAGGAGGTAGGCCGGCCGCGGCAAGCGCACTTGGCAAGCCGAACATTTCCCCGCGCGGCGAAGTCGTTTCACCCAAACGGCGGACGGAAAGTTTGCTGACGAATTTCTTCATGCGCGCGGAATTTCCGGGTTAGCGCGCGCCCAGATCCTCGAGCGTTTTCGTGATCAAACGGCCCGGATAACTCCGCACGCGGGTGGGTGTGGTGGGATTTTCGCGCGGCAGCGCGGCGATCCGATCGTGCACGGGTCGTGCGATCGGGCCGAGATCATCGAGTACAATGAGCGCTTCGATGGCGGCAAAGGTTCCCTGTTTTACCGGGTCGGCGGCGACGACAAGCGCATCGAGGGCGGCCGGCAGGTCGCCGGAATCGCCGAAGCGGGCCAGCACGTCAGCGGCGGCGATGCGCACACTGGGAGATTCGTCCTGCAGCAACCGGCGGAGCGCGGGTAGGGCGGACTGCACGGCCGCCGCGCCACGCACGCGCAGCCCTATGATGCCCCAGTAGCGGAGGACGGGGACGGATCGATCGAGGGCGGCCAGAAACTCCGTCGGTGAGCCGACGCGCGGATCGCTCGCGCGACGGGCGAGCGCGACCAGATCTTTCCACGCCCCGCCCAGTGCGGCCGGTACCGTGTCGTGCGGTGAGCGATCGGCGGCGAGTCGCATGCGCTCCGCCTCGGGCACCAAGCCGAGATCCTGGATCCGCTCCAGGTGTCCGTTCGCGGCCTCGCGCAGGCGCGCAAGCTGCGGATGCGCGGCGTCGGTTGCTAGGTTGTTCACCTCGTACGGATCCGAGCTGAGATCGTACAGTTCCTCCACCGGCTTGGGCTCCCAGAACCGACGTTGGGCGGCGTTCAATGCGCCCGTGTTTATCGCACGTTCCCAAGCTTGCATCGTCGGGTTGCGGAACATCGTGGACACGTACTGCGTGTAAGGGAGGTGCGGAAGATAGTGGCGCAGGTACACGAAGCGTCCGTCGGTCGCCGAGCGCACGAGGTCGTAGCGTTCATCCATCCGGCCGCGGAAGCCGTGCAGAAACTCGGGCGCCGGTCCGGGACTCGCTCCGCAGAACGCGGAACCATGATAGTACGCGGGCGCGGCGAGTCCGACGATGCTCAGCACGGTCGGAGCGAGGTCGACGAAGCTGACCAGCCGCGTGCTAGCGCCGCCCGTCGCGGCATCCCTCGGAGCGAGGTGGGCGAACTTTTTCGGGAACGCGACGATCAGCGGCACGCGCAATCCGCTGTTGTAAGGCCAGCGCTTGCTGCGCGGGATGCCGGCGCCGTGGTCGCCAAAGTAGAAAACGATCGTGTCCTCGGCGAACCCCGCCGCTTCGAGATCCTTCAGGTGCCGGCCCACGACGGCGTCCATCTCCGTGATCTTGTCGTAGTATTGCGTCCAGTTGCGGCGGACCTCCGGAGTGTCGGGGTGATACGCGGGCAGCGGCACTTTCGCGGGGTCGTTAACCAGCGTGTGCTTGGCGGCACCGGTCTGACCCTCGTGGGTGAGCGTGGTGTTGAAGACGGCGAAGAACGGTGCGCCGGCGGGGCGGTTGCGATAATGCGCGCGCGCGCTGCTGTCGTCCCAGGTGCCGTCCGGCTTCTGGAGATTGTAGTCCTCCTTGTTGTTGTTCGAGGTGTAGTAGCCCGCCGCGCGGAGCAGTTGGGGAAACATTGTGTGTCCCGCCGGCATGGCTACCTCGGACCGCATGTGCTCGGCGCCGTCGGCGGCAGGGAAGCGTCCGCTAATGATCGCGGTGCGGGCCGGCGCGCACACGGGTGCGTTGGACCACGCGTGCTGGTAATGTACGCCGCGGCGCGCCAGGGCGTCGAGATGGGGGGTGGTGGCGTAGGTGTCGCCGTAGCAGCCGAGCTGCGGACCGTTGTCTTCGCTGGTGAGCCAGAGAATGTTCGGTCGGGTGGGAGTCGCGGCGAACAGGCTGACTGCGCCTGCTGCGCATGCGAGAAGCAGCAGAACGAGTGCCTTTGGGTTTGGTTGGATCATGGGTTCCAGGGTTGTTTCACTCTCGACTCGAGAAAGCGTCTCGCGGGATCCGTGTGCGGATTGGGACCGGGAATCTCGGCTGGGGATCGATTTGATCCACGCGTGCAACTGCGCGCTCATCCGGGCCGCGCGGTCAGGTTCGGCCGGGGCGCGGTTGGTGGTTTCGCCGAGATCGGCGCGCAGATTGAAGAGCTCGAGTTTCCGTCCGGGCCGGTAGCGCTGCGCTTCGTCGAACGAATCGCCGAAGTGCTCGATCAGCTTCCAGTCGCCCTCGCGGATGACGGCTGCCGGCGTCGAAGCCCAGCGAAGATCGTACAAGGGCAGATACCAATACAGCGCGCGGGCCGGCAACCTGCTTCCCTCAAGGACGGGCCTGAGATCGATGCCGTCGACGACGTAATGGGCGGGGGACCGGCCGCCGGCGGCGGCAAGCAGGGTGGGGAGCCAGTCGACGACATGCACCGGCTCTGCGCTGACGTGTCCGGCGCGGGCGACCCCGGGCCAGCGCACGAGGCACGGCACGCGGATGCCGCCCTCGTAGGCGGTGCCCTTGCCGGCGCGGAGTGGCGCGTTGTCGAACTCCTCCAAGCGCACCTTCAACGGCTGGCTGCCGTCGAGCGGGTCGTTGTTCATCGCGGGCGGTCCCCACGAGGTGTCGATGCCCCCGTTGTCGGTGAGGAAGACGACGAGCGTGCGGTCGCGGAGACGGAGTTCGTCGAGGCGCGCCAGCAGGCGGCCGACGGAGCGGTCGAGGTGTTCGATCGCGGCGAGGTAGGTCGCATGGTGGAAGCCGGACTCCGGCGCGCCGCGGGCGCGATACTTCGCGACGAGGTCGGGCGGCGCCGAGACTTTGCCGTGCAGGGTGTGATGCGAAAGATAGAAGAACCACGGCCGTCCCTGGTGCTGCGTAATGAAGCGCATCGCTTCGTCGGTGAGATGATCGACCCACTTGTCGCCTTCGTTCTGGGTACCGGGACCGCGCGGGGCGACGTAGTCGAAACCGTAGGCTGCCGCCGATTGCGGCTTGAGCGCGGTATAGTCGCCGTCGGCTCCCGTGGTGAGATGCCACTTGCCCGCCATGCCGGTGGCGTAGCCCGCAGTGCGCAGGCCTTTGGCGACGTTGAAGCCATCGCGGGGAAATTGCTCTCGGTAGGCAGGCTCGGTAACGGGAGCCCACGGCGACCCGTACCAGGGAATCACATGCCACATCCCGTTGCGGGCCGTGTGCTGCCCGCTGAGCAAAGCCGCACGCGTAGGTGTGCACTGCGGCATCACGTAGGCGTCGGTGAAGCGAACGCCGTCCCGAGCCAGCGAATCGAGATGGGGAGTGGCGACGTGCTGGTTGCCGTAGCACGAAAGGGTGGGCCAGCCCTGGTCATCCGTGAGGATGAAGAGGATGTTCGGCTGCGCGCGGGCTGCGGCGCCGGCCGCGAAGTTGGCGGTGGCAAGGATGAGCAGGGCGGCGAGGACGAGACGGGCGGGCGGCTTCATGCTAGGCGGGGTGACGCGGGCGTTCCTCAAGACTCCGGCGGGGCGGACACGCGTCGAGCGAATACCGGATAACACCTCGGACTGCACCGCAACCCGACGCAAACAAGCGACAGGATGAACAGGATGGACAGGATATGCTCTGGGTCGGGCTGGGTGGTGCGATGCGCTGCTGCCATTGATGTCCCTATCCTGTCCATCCGGTCCATCCTGTCTAAAAATCCGACCCGGCGCAGGACTGCCACGTCGCCCGCGCAGGTCGGCTCGATCGGACCGAATCAGCCTGATAGAGAGAATCGTGCGGCTCCCGGGATAACGGCTTGCCCGCGCGCGCCACAGGCGAACGCTGGCGGTATGCTTTCACGCCCCTGTTTCGGACTGCTGTTTGCCTTGCTGGGATCGCTACTCGCGGCGGCCGACCGGTCGGCGGGCCCGCTCAATGTCGTGGTGTTGTATGCTGACGACTGGCGGCACGACACCCTCGGCGTCGCCGGACATCCGGTGGTGAAAACTCCGCGGCTCGATCAACTGGCGCGCGAGGGTGTGCGTTTCACGCACAACTATGTCACGACCTCGATCTGCGGCGTGAGCCGGGCGAACTATTTCACCGGGCAATGGATGTCGCGGCACGGCAACCGCGCCTTCGCCATGTTCGAGACGCCTTGGGCCGAGACGCTGCCCGGCGTGCTCCGGGCAAACGGCTACTGGACCGGGCACGTCGGCAAGTGGCACAATGGTGCCTTTCCTGCATCCCACTTCGACTTCGGCCGCTCCTATGCCGGGCGGCACTGGCTGCCGCAGCCCGACGGCTCGCAGGTGCACGTGACGCAGCAGAACGAACGCGATGCGCTCGACTTCCTCCGCGCCCGACCCGACGGGAAGCCGTTCTTCCTGACCGTGGCGTTCTTCGCGACCCACGCCGAAGACGCGAATCCGAAGCAGTTCCTGCCGCAGCCGGAGAGCATGAAGCTGTACGAGGACGCCTCGATTCCGGTGCCACGCACGATGACCGACGCCCACTTCAAGCGCCTGCCGCCTTTCGTTGCGCACGAGAAGAACGAAGGCCGCAACCGCTGGCACTGGCGTTTCGACACGCCGGAGAAATACCAGACCATGATGAAGAACTACTACCGGCTCGCGACCGAGGTCGACGCCACCTGCGGCCGCGTGATCGACGAGTTGCGGCGGCAGGGTGTGCTCGACCGCACGCTGGTGATCTTCACGACGGACAACGGATTCTTCCACGGTGAACACGGTCTGGCGGACAAGTGGTACCCGCACGAGGAGAGCATCCGGGTGCCTTTGATCGTATGGGACCCTCGGATACCCGCGGCCAAGCGCAGCGCAGTGAACGACGCGATGACCCTGAACGTCGATCTCGCGCCGACGATTCTCACCGCGGCGGGGTTGCCCGTGCCGGCGCGGATGCAGGGGCGCGATTTCGCTCCGCTCTACCTGGCCGCCAAGCCGCCGGCCTGGCGCACCGAGTTTTTCTATGAGCACGGCATCATCCGGAACAGCGAGTTCATCCCCGCGTCGGAGGCCCTCGTGCGGAAGGACGTGAAGTACCTGCTCTGGCCGGACTTCAAGTACGAGGAACTCTTCGACCTGAAGCGCGATCCTGGCGAGGAGCGCGATCTCGCGCGCGAGCCGACGGAGGCGCCGCGGCTCGCGACCCTGCGGGCGCGTTTCGCCGAACTGAAAGCAGCCGCGCGTTGAGGTGGGTCGCGCTTGCACTGGCGAACGAGTGCCGTGAGTGTCCTCGCCAACTATGACGCCCGCCCCAAGTGTAGCGACTGACCGCGATCCCACCTGGGATCCGGCCCGCTGGCTGCCGACCACGCGGGATGAGATCGCGGCGCGTGGGTGGGATTACGTCGACGTGATCATCGTATCGGGCGACGCCTACGTCGATCACCCGGCCTTCGGCACCGCGGTGGTCGGTCGGCTGATTGAGCGCGAGGGCTTGCGGGTGGCGATCGTGCCGCAGCCGAACTGGCGCGACGACCTGCGCGATTTCAAGAAGCTCGGCGCGCCGCGGCTTTTCTTCGGCGTGACGGCGGGCTGCATGGATTCGATGGTGAACCGCTACACGGCGGCGAAGAAGCTCCGGAGCGAGGACGCTTACACGCCGGGCGGCGAGCATGGCTTTCGGCCCGACTACGCCGCGACCGTCTATTCGAAGATCCTCAAGGAACTCTTTCCCGAGGTGCCGGTGCTGCTGGGCGGAATTGAGGCGAGCCTGCGCCGGGTGACGCACTATGACTATTGGTCTGACACGCTGAAGCCCGGCATCCTCGCCGACAGCGGCGCGGACATGCTGGTGTACGGCATGGGGGAGCTGCCGCTGGTGGAGATCCTGCGCCTGATGAAGCGCGGGGTGCCGTTCTCGTCGCTGAAGACGATCGCGCAAACGGCGGTGCTGCTGCCGGCGGGCGCGCCGCCGCCGAAGAATCAGAACTGGGAGGACTTCATCCTGCACTCGCACGACGAGTGCCTCGCGGATCGGACGCTGTACGCGACGAACTTCAAGCAGATCGAGGTGGAGTCCAACCGCGTGAAGGCGCGGCGGCTGCTGCAGTTGAACGGTGACCGGCTGCTCGTGATCAATCCGCCGTTTCCGACCATGAGCGAGACGCAGATCGACTCCAGTTTCGATCTGCCCTACACGCGGCTGCCGCATCCGCGCTATCGGAAGCGGGGCCCGATCCCGGCCTACGAGATGATCAAGCACTCGATCAACATGCACCGCGGGTGCTTTGGCGGGTGCAGCTTCTGCACGATTTCGGCGCACCAGGGAAAGTTCGTCGCGAGCCGGAGCAAGGCGAGCATCCTGCGCGAGGTGGAATCGATCAAGCAGATGCCGGATTTCCGCGGCACGATCTCCGACCTCGGCGGCCCCTCGGGCAACATGTACAAGATGAAGGGGCGCGAGCAGTGGATCTGCGACGAGTGCGTGCGACCGAGCTGCATCTGGCCGGACGTATGCAAGAATCTGGATACGGACCACACCGCGCTGCTCGACATCTACAAATCGGTCCGGGAGACGGACGGCGTGAAGCATGCCTTCGTGACGAGCGGGCTGCGGTACGATCTGTTCCTGCACCAGCATGCGAAGACGCCGCAGGAGAAGGTGAGCCACGACCGCTATGTCGCCGAGCTGGTGGAGCATCATGTGTCCGGCCGCTTGAAGGTGGCACCGGAGCACACCTCCGACGACGTGTTGCGCGTGATGCGCAAGCCATCGTTCAAGTATTTTCACCGCTTCAAGGCGAAGTTCGACGCGGTGAAAAAGAAGCTCGGCCGGCCACAGTTGCAGATCATTCCGTACTTCATCAGCTCCCATCCGGGCTCGGCGGCGAAGGACATGGCGAACCTGGCGGTCGAAACGAAGGCGCTCGGCTTCAAGCTCGAGCAGGTGCAGGACTTCACGCCGACGCCGATGACGGTGGCGACGGAGATTTATGCCACCGGGGTGCACCCTTACGACCAGAAGCCCGTGAGCGTGGCGCGTTCGCCGGAAGAGAAACAGGAGCAGCGCAGCTTTTTCTTCTGGCACAAACCCGAGATGCGCGGCGCCCTCCGCGCCACCATGCGGAAGCTTGGGCTCGACGAGGCGGCAGCCAAGTTGCTGGGCGGTGCTTCAGCGAAGAACGAAATGCTCGGCGAGCGGGACGCTCCGGGCGCAGCGCGGCCGCAGGTTCCGAAGTCGCGCCAGCCGTGGTTCCGCGGTCCCGGTGGTCGCCGGTGACGATTAGGATGTAAACTCCTCCTGGGAGCGCCGGGCGCCCGCCCGGCGGATGGGGCCGGGAGCCGGGGGGGGGCCCGGCGCGCCCCGGGCGGGG
>JBEIHL010000062.1:0-9009 GCA_040381375.1 Opitutaceae bacterium | reverse complement strand
CGGGCTTGAGGGTTGGGGGGACTACAGGTATCAGATTCCGTTTTCACCCGTCCCCCTCCCCTTAACCCCGCCCGGATCCGATCCCCCTGAAAAGCCAGTTTCACACCAGCTTGATCTTTACAATCATGGCTTTGCCGGTTTTGATTCAACTCATTTACATTAAATGCAAAGGGACAGCAAATGCCTGAACTCAAGGGAACCAAAACGGAGCAGAACCTGAAAGACGCGTTCGCAGGGGAATCACAGGCCCCCAATAAATACACCTCTTTTGCTCCGGTCGCAAAGAGAGAGGGCTATGAGAAGATCGTGGCTTTCTTTCTGGAGACCGCTGAGGACGAAAAGGACCACGCCAAGCTGCACTTCAAGCACCTGGGCGGTATCGGCACCACGGCCGAAAACCTGCGTGCCGCAGCTGGCGGTGAGTCGGAAGAATGCACCGACATGCATCCGCGCATGGCCCGCGAGGCCAAAGCGGAGGGCTTCCCGGAGATCGCCTACATGGTGGAGGCCATCGGCAAGATCGAAGCGGCCCATACGCAACGCTACCTGAAACTGCTTGTGGAATTGGAGTCAGGGAAGTTTTTTGCCCGGGACGAGCCTGCCCGCTGGAGATGCCGCAACTGCGGTCTGATCCACGAGGGGACCGAAGCGCTCAAGGTCTGCCCGGTCTACAAACATCCCCAGGCCTACTTCGAACTGGTCGAGGAGCATTACTTAGCCGGAACGATGCAGTTGGCCTTCAAATCACCGGTGCAAACGAAAGCACTGCAAGGCGGAGCCGCTTTTCCTCAAGCCGCTGCGGGTCGCTCGGTGGTAAGTCAGCCGCCTGGGGGGACAGGCGGCTCCAACCCTACTGCATTGTTCCGGCTTAGAAGCTCGTCAACTCACCCGCGTAAGCAGCCAGACGCTGCCCGGATTAGGACAGCCTCTGCTGATACGGATCGATCCGAAAACGGACCAACATGAAAATAGAGACCGATAAAGACAGCGAGCGAGTGAGCATAGAGCCCGAAGAGTTCTATTCGACTGGGCACGCCGGGGTGATTTCTACCCTGCTCGGTTCGTGTATTGCTGCCTGTCTCTACGACCCCCGCAATAGCCTGATCGGCATGAACCACTTTATGCTCATCCATACCCGCTACTCGAAGGATATGCCGATCCATATCTCCGAGGCCGGGCGCTACGGCATCCAGGGCATGGAACTGCTGATCAACGAAATGATGGGTAAGGGCACGAACCGCAAGCTTCTGCGGGCAAAGGTTTTCGGCGGGGCGACCCTGACGCACCGGGAAGCCGAGGGGAGCAATTTCTTCTGCTTGGGCGAGGTCAACTGCAAGTTCATCCGCGAGTATCTGGAAAGCGAAAATATCCCGATCGAGGAGGAGGACCTTGGTGGGAGTTTCGGCAGGGAGATACACTTCTCCAATGGCGATTTCGCCGTGGATTGCCGCAAGATCGGAAGCACCCGCAGCAAGGTTCTGGCAAAACGCGACTACGACTGCTGGCAGGCTGCAATCGAAAGGCAGAAGACCAGGCCACCGTGGTAGATCTCTGGTGATCAGATCAGCTTTCACCACGTAAAACAGCATCAGCCACCTGCCTGATCGTCTTGCGCCTGTCCATGGCGAGCACGACGCCATAGGCCTCAGCTATCCGAGACCATGCTGTGGAAAAAGTGGCACCGATGCTGAAGTGATTGGTGGTGATTGAAGAAAAACCAATCAGAGGACGACAGTCCGCTTCACCAAACGGTGGCGGAGGGATTTGAGTTTACGGCCGGCGGAAAGGCAATCGCGGTGGAGTTCTCCTCGTAAGCCGAAGACCCCCGCGCGCCCACCGGTTGCGGAAAACCGAGGTCCGTGAAATGCAGCAGCCCGCCGTGTTGTTCGTCCCAGCCGCGTTCCAGAGCCAGGGCCACGGCCTTGCCTGCCCGCCCAATCCATTCGTCGCGCTTTTCGTATTTTGCCACGCTCAGCAGCATCCAAAGGCATTCGAGCGAGTGGCCGGGATTCAGGTGCCCGTCGGGGCCGAGATCGACCTCCATGTCGGAATCAGATTGTCGCTGAGGTCGGATTCAGATCGTCGTTGACCACCATTGAAATCAAACGGTCTTCCGCTCCGGTGTTGTCGAAGGGATTTTACCCCGGCTGCAGCGACATCAAGGCGACGAGACGAGGGGTGGTTCACGCCGGAGAGGACACCTTTGGTCTCGGCGACGGCGTGGAAGCTGTCTCGCTCCCCCGCGCGCTTGCGGCGTTGCGAGGCCGGCACTGAGTGCAAGCTTCGCCCTTCGCTGGGACACCACGAGGCAAGGCTCGACCAACCGGTGGGTATCCGCGCCCCGATCATCAGAGATAGGTCATTCCTGCAGGCCTGGGGTCTGGTCCGCGTCGCGGAGCGAGCCGAAAAGGTCCGCGGCGCGACGCTGAAGACCAGCCTGTCGGGACGTTCGGGGGGGCAGCAGCAGCCGGTCGTTGACGTCGCCGCGCCCGCGCCGGCGTCCTTCGCTGCGCCCTTGCCGCCGACGCCGCCGGCGGTGAACGCCGCGCGCAAGGCGGGTGCGGAGTTCGAGGGGTGCCTGACCGGGCACAGGCGCTTCGGCCTTCAAGAACCTGCGGGGTCTTGGGCCTTCGCGCGTCTCAGCGCGGCGTCACAAAGCCTCGGCCCGCACAGTCGCCGCAGGGGCGCCTGCCCAGCTGGCCGTCGATCTTCGTGCCCTGCGTGTCGCAACCGCCGCAGCGGATCCAAGTCTGCTGGGCGCGCTGATGCCGGTCGAGTTCGGTGATGCCCGCCAAGCGCAGGTCCCACGCCCAACGCGTGTGCTCGGTCGGCGGCGTGGTCGCATTGTCCTTCCACGGGCGCGTCGAGCGCACCAGCACGCGGTAGTCGCCATCGGCGCGGGCGTAGTGGACGAAGAGCTCCGGCCGGAACGCGCCATCGACCCAGCCGCCGAGCATCGTGCCCGGCGCGTACTTGGGCGTCGTGGCGGGTTCGGAGTCCTCGAACGTGGAGGTGAGCGTGCCCGCGTAGCCGCCCAGCGCATCACCCAGCTCGTTCAAGATGTCGTTGCTCGCCAAGGCGCCCTTAACCATCGAGCCCAGACCATCGAAGTACTCCTTGCGCTTGCGCGCCGAGTCGAGGTTGGACACCGCCAACTTCGAGCCGCGGGCGGCGGCAAGCTCGTACCACTGGATGGAGGCATTCGAATCCGCCGGCACACCGATGCCGACCGAGACGGCGACTCCGAGCGAGTTCGGCGCCTCGGGATCGCCGAGCTGCACCGCCATCCAATGCAACCATGTGTAGGCCTGCTCGACGGTGCACACGGCCATGCTGCCGTCGAAGATGCAGAGGTCAGCGGCGGTCGCCATGGCGATGTAGGCGTTCATGTCGATCAGGGTCCACAGCTTGTCGGAGCACGCAGCGTAGCGGCCGGCCTTGTAATCGCCGACCGCGTTGGCGAACAGGCCGGTGATCGAACCGGCCGCCGCCAACTGGTCCATGCTGGGCTTCGCCCCGAGACGCTTGACGGCGTACTCGCCGTAGGTCCGCGCTCGGTCCATGTCCTTGTCGACGCCCTTGCCCTCCGCGTAGGCGATGGCGAGGTCGTAGGCCGCGCCCGCACTGCCTCCTTGATAGCGTTGGTGCGCGGCGTGCAGGTCGTACAGCGGCACGACCCGCGACGGGACCTGGTTGGCCTTCGGCGGCGTCGGCAGCTTCTGGATCGACTCAGTCAGATGGCCCCTGCGCACCCGCACCGCCGCCGCGTACTCGCGCAGCGTCGACTGCTCCATCGGTGTCAGCAGTTCCTTGGTCGCCTTGCGGATCTGCGGCGAGGCAACCACTTCGGCGAGACGGTAGATCAGGTTCGGCGTGCGCCGTTTCGCCAACAGGGCGAGGACAAAGTCCTTCGCGTAGGCGTCGGTGATCGGCGGGAGATCCGCGATGTGCTTGTCGATGGCCGCGTAGACCAGCCGGTCGTAGCCCAGGCCCTCGATCTCTTTTTGGAAGCTCGCCAGTTGCGCCGCCATCGAGGGCGCCGCGTAAGCGAAGCGCTGCCTCGCCTCTGCATGCACCGCCTTGGAAGGCGCGGGCGTCCGCACGAAGCGCAGGCGCGCGGATGGCGAACCCGGCTCCGCCGTTTCGGCGGCTGCATAGCACAGCATGCCCTCGACCTCGGCCATCCAGCGCGGCTCGATGCGCGGGGCCACGACTTCGCGCCACTCGGCCGCGTCGTCGCTCGCGAGCACCGTCCCGCCCGAGTACAGGTAGATGCGCTGCCGGCCGATCGCGAGGCGCGCCGCCGGCATGTCGGACAAGCGCTTCGTGGTCCAGTTCGTCCCATCGGGCGAGACCAGCACATCGACGCCATTGCCCTTGGCTTCCGCGGACAGGGCGATGAAGCGGCCTTGGGCGAAGCGCAGCGTGTGCGGGGCCGCGACCGTGTCGGGCAGGAGGGACGTCTCCCACTTGACGAGGTCGCGCGACACGGCGATGGCGGCGCGCGGGCTTCCGTTCTCCTTCGACCAGCCGGCTACGACCCACCGGCCGTGGCCGTGGGCGATGCCGCCGATCGAGTTCCTGCCGCGCGAGCCGAGGCCGTGGATCGGGGCCACTTCGACGCCCGGCAGCGTCCAGCCCCACGTCGCGCCATTGTCCGCGGTCCAGTTGATCCAGGCATTGACTCGGCTCGTGCCCACAGTGGAGCCGAGCAAGGCGACGATGCGCCCGTCGCTGGCCGAATCCAGGTGCACTTGATTGAGGAAAGGGTGCGAGCCAGCCACGGCACCGTTCGGCTCGTGCCAGCGCACGGTCGACTTGACCTTCGAGACCTCGGGCGTGCTTTCGTCACGCCACTCGATGGTCCACCAGCGTCCAGCATGCGTTGCGAGTTGGAGGCGCTTGGGCAGCGGACCATCGATGATCTCCCTCCGGCGAAACGCCTGGCCGTCGCGCGAAAGGAGCAACGCGCCGTCGATCAAGGCAGCGAACGTGGTTCCATCGAAACCCGCGTCCCAGAACGTGTCGATTCGCGCCAGCGGCCCGAGATCCGCCTGCTGCGTGTCGGGAACGCGCGCGATGCGTCCTTGATGCCCGGCTGCTGCGTCCGGCGTGGTGCCGCTGGCGACGCCGGGTGGACACCGCCATTCGAGCACCTCGCTCAGCGCGGTAATGGCGATCAACTCACCGTCGCTGCCGGCCAGATGCTTGAAGCGCAATGCCGCTGAGGTCGCAGGCAGCCATGCGGCCGCGTCCGAGGACAGCCACAAGCGTCCCTCGGTGTCGAGGGCCGCAAATTGACCGGCGCCGTGCACCAGCGCGCGGAAGCGACGGGCCGGTCCGGGATGCACGACTTCTTCCGGTGCGCCGGCCAGCGAACGCCGGATCCGGCCGTCAGCGTCGATGCTCGCGCACACGTCGCCCGCGCACGCACGCGACTGCGGTTCCGTGGCTGGTGCGGAGGCTTGCACCGCCGCATACAGTTTGGGGTTGCCCTGCTCGGTGACCTCCTGCCAGCCAGGCCCTTGCAGGGTGAATGGGCGTGGTGTCGCTTCGGTTGACGACATCAGGCAGTCGGCCACCACTCGCTCATCGACCGTGCGCAGCCCCACGACCTGCACGGTCGGCGGCACATAGCGCAGCGACGCGCAGGGCGGCAGGGGCTCCGGCGTCCATTCGGAGATGAATTCTTCGAGCGGGAACAGCTTCGGTGCTTCGGATGGCCCGCGCTGCCCGATGACATACACTTGCTTCCGGGAGGCGAACATGCGCTCGATCCGTGCGCCCTCAGGCAGCTCGCGGGTGCTCCAATCGCCTTCGAACGAGCGCCCGTGCAGCCGACCGCGCTTCCCCCGCTCTTGCTCGAGGACGAGGAGCTTGCCGTCGATGGCCACCAACTCCTTGATCCACGTGGCGCTCAGGGGCGGAGGATTCGCCCGGATCCACGACTTGCCGTCTCGCGAGACATGGAGCGTGGTGCCGCTGAAGTATATGGCCCACAGGCCGGTGCTGCCGACCAGCCTCTGCGCGGATTGGTTCTCGCGCACGAAGTCCGCAGGCAGCTCGGCGGCGTGCCACGTCGCGAGGTCGTCCGACCAGTAGCAGGCGTATGCGCCGGGCGTCGAGGACCGTGCGTCGTTCGCGGCCTTGGTGGCGACTTGGGTCGTGTAGACCCAGCGACCACCGGCGCCGTGCAGCAGCATGGGTCCCCCCAGATTGCGGTCGCCGGGCAAGGCGATGGGATTACGCCTCCAAGCACCATCGAGGCCCATGCTCCAGACATGCGAATCACTGTCGATGGCAAGCACGCGTTCGGCCGCGACTCCAGCGTCGTCGATTGCCTCGGGATCGACCGCGAAAGCGTTGAACGAGACCGAGTCCAGGACCGTCGCCCGTCCAGCGAGCCCGTCCCATGGCAAGCGCGCGAGGCCGAACGAGCCGCCGAGAAAGACGCCCTTCGCGTCGGAAACAGCGTGGAACCAGCTGCCGTCGACACCCAGTTCCAGCTTCCGCAGCGGCTCGCCGTGCGGCGCCACCCAAACTCCCTCCACGCAGGCCAGCACGGTGCCGCGCGTGCTGGCGTGGGTCTGGGTCCAGGTCTGGGGAGGGAGCTCGATTTGGGCGAACACCGGCGTGCACAAACCGGCGAACAGCAGGCTGCAGAGAGCCGAGGCGAGGCGGGTCATGCTCAACGCGCTGCCACCAAGCGGGCGGCGGGAAGACAATCTCCTTCCAGCGCCGAAGGCGCGCACCCGGCGGGCAAGGGCGAGGCGGAGCGTCAGGCCGCGGGCGTCGGCGGCGGGAGGAAGCCGATTCATCTGGGGTGAGGGGCTCGTCCGAGATCACGTCCTGCCGTCCGGGGCGTGGCAAGGACGGAGAAGGAAAATTGCACGGCGGCGCCCCTTGCCTCGCCATCAGAACGTGCACCTCCGGCACCTCGTTTCCTGCTCGTTGCGCCTAGCGGCGGCGGGCACGGGTCGGCAATCGTCCTTCTCTGCGCGCAGGCGGAGCCGCGGGCGAAGGGCATCGGGAGCGTCGGTAGCGAAGGTAACGCAAATGGCGCGCGTCGAACGGTCGGAGTCCGCTGACGACAGCGGGCGGCCCCGCCCGGCAGTTTAGCCGGAAGACTTGCGGCCGGGTGGCAAGCTGACTGCTGTTTGCGCTTATGGAAATTCAACGCCGCTGGCGCACGGTAGTGATGAGTTTGGTGAGCCTCGTCTGGGCCGGCGGGGCGGCCGCAGCGGAGCCACCGACGAAACTCGTCTTCCAAATGGATCTCGGCGTCAAAAACGTGCAGTTCGCCGGCCTGCTCGTGGCGGAACGCGAGGGTTTTTACCGCGCGGCCGGGCTCGACGTGGAGATCCGGCGGCTCGGCAAGGGCCCGTCGGACTACGCCAACATTGCCGCGACGGTGGCGGCGCAGGAGGGCATGGTCGGCTCGATCGAGAGCGGGCTGTTTCTGGCGGGCCGGGCGGCCGGGCTGCCAATTGTGGCGCTCGGCGCGATGTTTCAGGAAACGCCGCTGGGGCTGATGAGTTTTCGCGCCAAAGGGATTCGCACGCCCAAGGATTTGGCAGCCAAAACAGTCGCGGTGCACGGCGACGGCCACGAGGCGCTCGACGCCGTGCTGCAACGAGCCGGGCTCAACCGCACGCAGCTCACCGTGACCAAGGCCGACTACGACAACGCACCGCTCCTCGCCGGCAAATACGATGCGAAGCAAGGCTACCTCGTGGACGAGCTGATCCAGTTGCAAGTTGAGGGGCACGACATCGTGGCGCTGCCCTTCGGCGCCAACGGCTACGCGGCCTATTCGCAGGTGTATTTTGTGTCGGAGACGACGCTGCGGAAACACCGGGCGGCGCTGGTGCGATTCATCGCGGCAAGCAACCGCGGTTGGCGGGCGGCGCTGGCCGACGGCCCCGGCACGGCCAAGTTCGTCGTCGAAAAGCACGAGCCGCGGCTCGCGCTCGAATATCAAACGCGCTCGCTGGCGGCGATCGGGCCGCTGTTGACCGCGGAAAGCCCGGAGCTCGGCGTGACAACGCCGGAGACCTGGCTGCGCAACGCCGGGGCGTTTCTGTCGAGCCAGCCCGAAGCGAAGCTCGGCGAGATGGCGCGGTGGGTGGATTTCTCCGTTGCCGCCGAAGCGGCGAAGCTCGCGCCATGAGGTTTGGAGGTGAGAGCGGGGTGACCTGCGATCCCGGGCCGACCTTCTCGAAATCATCGATCCAATCTGCCTGCCCGCCTCAAGAGTCGTAACGTGACCCTCTCGGAGACCCGCACCCGACTGCCTTTCAACGCAGTTCCCGCTGAAATGGGTTAGTACTTTCCCAAAAAAAGATTTCGCGCCAACGGAAACTGAGAACGCGCCCGACAGCCCGTATTGGCGGTCAAATCGTGCGGTTAAGTTCCGTCCTTGCGGCGGCATCTCCCCGATGCCCCCGACTGAACAGGCCCGTTGGTTTTCCGAAAACATCCAGCCCTACGAACCGGCGCTGCGCGCCTATCTGCTGAAGCGGTTTCCGACGCTGCCCGACCACGACGATCTGGTGCAGGAAACCTACGTACGCGCGTTGCGGGCGCACGAACGCGAACCCGTTCCCGGCGCCCGGGCGTTTCTGTTCACAACGGCACGCAATGCCGCCATCGATCTGTTTCGACGCCGGCGCAGCCGTCCGCACGAGGAACTCTCCGAGGCGACGGCGTTGCCTTTGCTCGATGAACCCGCTGCTTCTGCCCAGACGGTGGAACAGGAGCAGCGGCACGAGATCCTGGTTGAGGCCATTCTCGCCCTGCCCGAGCGCTGCCAGAGCCGCCCACGGGGTCAGGTCTCAACTTCCAATTCGCGTCAATTCCACGCCACCCCGCGGGCAATTCCGAAACTCCCGGCCCTCCCGCGGAGCCCCCGGATCCCAACCAGTGCGTGGTTGAGACGTGACCCCGTAAGCCACTTTTTCGCCGGCGCTGGGATCGGGGACGTCCTCGGCCGCATTCCGATCCGGGCGG
>JBEIHL010000061.1:0-9032 GCA_040381375.1 Opitutaceae bacterium | reverse complement strand
TCCCAGACGGGGTCGAAGCGCGGGTCGTCGACTTTGATCCGACCCTTGCTGTCGTTCATCATCATGCCGAAATTCTTCCAGACCTTGAGTCCGATGGCTCCCGCCTTGATGTCGGCTTCCAACTGGGCGGCTGCCCGCGGGCCGAAGTTTGGATCCTCGAGGTTCGTGAAGTCGATGTTCGTCATCGCCGCGAATCGGGCGGCGTCCTTCTCCTTCATGGCGGTCACGGCGTTGGCGACCCACTTGCCGCTGCCACCGTTGACGGGCGAGTTGATCAGGATCCGCATGTTCAGGCTGTCCATGTCCTTGATCAACTGGTCGAGCTTCGCCGGGGAGACGTCGCGCTGGTGATTGTGGACGTCGATGAACGGGAACTTGGCCCGCGTCAGTTTGTGCTCAGGCACGCGCAGGGTCGACTTGGGTTCGTAATCCTCGATCGAAACCGTCGGGCTGGAATCGGCCGCGAAGGCGGACAGAACGATGAGAGGCAGGGTGAGCGGGAGAAGCGGGCGCATGGCGGGGAAGGAGATTCGAGCGGCGGGCAACGTTGCTATGACGACTCGAAGCGTCGGGTCCAATCTCGAAACGCAGATGACCGGCCGGGCGATGCCAAGCGGCGGCGGCAAGGTGGGCGCCGTTTCTTTTTTCGCATCCGCGGCCAGCATCCGTGCGTCCTGCCTGCCAGCCGGGGAGGTTCGTTCTGGATTGGATTTCTGGCGCGAACCCGTTCACGGTTTCCGGTCCATGAAAAAATCCCCGCTCCGCCCGCTGAAACTGATGAACGTGGGTCGTTGGGCCTGGGCCCGCCGTGAGTGGGAAGCCGGTCGGAGCGGCGTCGTTTGCTGATGGCCGCACCCACTCCTGATTCATCGGAGGACGAGGCGCCCCGCGTGCCGGGATTCCGGACCTGGCGCAGCGTGTATGTTTTCGTCTTCGGTGCGTTCCTGCTGCTCGTCGTGGCGCTCGCGCTGTTTTCGCGCGCCTTTGCATGAACGCGCTCGATTGGATCGTGCTCCTGGGGACGATGCTCGGCATTGCCGCTTATGGTACCTGGCGCACACGCCACACCGACCACCTCGACACCTATCTCAAGGGCAATCGCAACACGAGTTGGATCACGATTGGCATCTCGGTCGCGGCAACGCAGGCGAGCGCGATCACGTTTCTTTCGATCCCCGGCCAGGGCTTCGAGAGCGGAATCGGTTTCGTGCAGAACTATTTCGGTCTGCCGCTCGCGCTGATCATCGTCTGCGCCGTCTTCCTGCCGATCTACCGGCGGCTCGGCGTGTACACCGCGTACGAGTACCTCGGCAACCGGTTCGACCAGAAAACGCGCCTGCTCGGCGCGATTTTCTTTCTGCTGCAGCGCGGCGTGCAGAGTGGGATCACGATCTACGCGCCCGCGATCATCCTTTCCACGGTCATGGGCTGGCCGGTCAAGATCACGATCATTCTGATCGGCGTCGTCGTGGTCATCTACACGGTGACCGGCGGCAGTGCAGCGGTGAACCTGACGCAGAAATGGCAGATGGCGGTGATCTTCGGCGGGATGGTGACGGCGTTCATCGTGCTCGTGACGAAACTGCCCGCCGACGCGCTGCACATCGCCGGCGCGCTCGGCAAACTGGAGGCGGTCGATTTCTCGTTCGATCCCGACAAGCGCTACACCTTTTGGACGGGACTGTTCGGCGGCCTGTTTCTTTCGCTGTCCTACTTCGGCACCGACCAGTCGCAGGTGCAGCGCTACATCGGCGGGGCCGCGCTGCGCGAGGGTCGGCTCGGGCTGATGTTCAACGCCCTGCTCAAGATTCCGATGCAGCTCTTCATCCTGCTGCTCGGCGCGCTGGTGTTCGTCTTTTACCAGTTCCAACCCGACACGCCCGTGTTCTTCAATCGGGTGGAGTGGCAGCGCTACGTCGATGGCCCGGATGGCGCGAAGTTCCGGGCCCTCGAGGACAAGCACGCCGCGTTGCACCGTGACCGGCAGGAAAAATTGCGCACCTGGACGGCGGTGCGGACCAGCGAGGATGCCGCGTTGGAGTCCGCGGCGCGCACCGCGTTGCTGGGGGCACAGAAAGCGGTCGACGACGTCCGCCGGGAAGCCAAGGCGGCGCTGACGGCCGCCAATCCGCGCGTCAACGTGAAGGATTCCGATTATGTGTTCATCGGGTTCATCCTGGCGCAATTGCCGCATGGCATCATCGGCCTGCTGGTGGCGGTGATGTTCGCCGCCGCGCTCGGCTCGAAAGCCGGGGAGCTCAACGCGCTCGGCACGACCACGACGATCGACCTGTGGCGACATTTTCGTCCGCTCGCCGAACTCGACGAGGCGCGCAACATCCGCAACGCGAAAGGCTGGACCGCGTTCTGGGGCGCGTTCGCGATCCTCTTCGCCGTTTTCGTCAGCTTCGAGGAGAACCTCATCGAGGCCACCAACATCATCGCCTCGCTGTTCTACGGCGTCGTGCTGGGAATGTTTCTCGTGGCGTTCTTCCTCAAATCTGTGCGCGGCACCGCCGTCTTCTGGGCCGCGCTCGGGGCCGAGGGTCTGATCTTCGCGCTCTTCTTCCTGCGCAACGCCTACCCGGCGCTGAAGTTTTCCTACCTTTGGTACAACCTCATTGGCTGCGCGGCGTGCGTGGTGTTCAGCCTGCTGCTGCAGGCGTTGCTCGGTGACCGTTCGCGCCGCACCCCGGCGACCGACGCATGAGCAGCCCGGTGATTTGCTTCGGTCAGCAGCCCTGCGGATTTTTTCCGCGCCGGTTCCTGTACGCCAAATTCGAGACCGCGCGCCGGCTGCAGGCGGAGCTGGGCGGCGAGATCGTGTTTTTCTTCCACGACAGCGACCACGACCCGCGTGAGACGCAGACCATTCTCCGGCACCGGAAAACCGGCGAGCCGGCGACGCTCAATTTCACGATCGAGAACAAGGTGCAGCGCAAGTGGTCCCCCCTGTTTCTCAAGCGCATCGCGCCGGCCTGGCATGCCACCACCGCCCGCCAGCTCGGCGCCTACCTCGAGCCGCGCTGGATCGAGGCGTTCAAGCAGACGCCGGTCACGAATGTCGCCGACTTCTGCCTGGAGATGTACCGGCGCATGGGCCTGCTCGAAGGCGTGCACGTGGTGCGCTCGGGCGATCCGGCGGTGCGGCGAGCGGCGTGCGCGGTGGACGATTACTTCGCGGACGTGCCGTACGAGGGGCAGGTCGTGCGGGCGCGCTGGCTCGACGGCGCGTTCAAGCTGCACGAGGGCGGCGAATCGTACGTGACGCTACCGCCGGTCGAGGTGACGAAGGAGCAGATCACGCCGACGCGCGACTCGCGGCTGCGCTGGATGCAGTCGGTGATCCACTGCACGCATTACATCGCCGGGGCCGGCGAACAAGCGTACTTGCGGAAGGAGGACGCGCCTGAGATTAACTTCGTCAACCGTGACCCGATCGAGCGCTCCGATGAAGCCTACCATTGAACCCGGACTCCTGCTCGCCTTCGGGGCGCATCCCGACGACATCGAGTTCGGCTGCGGCGGGGTGATCGCGCGGGAGACACAGGCGGGGCGCAAGGCGCACTTCGTGATTTGCTCGCGCGGCGAGGCCGCGACCAACGGCACTCCGCGGCAGCGCACGGCGGAAGCGCGGCAGGGCGCCCGACACCTCGGAGCTTCGCTGGAATTCCTCGCACTCGGCGGCGACGCGCATTTCGAGGTGCGGATCGCGCACGTGCTGAAGCTCGCCGCGATCATTCGCCGGCTGCGGCCGGAGATCGTGCTCGCGCCGACCACCGTGGAGAACCAGCACCCGGATCACGTCGTGCTCGGCCGGATGGTGCGCGATGCCGCGCGGCTCGCCCGCTACGGCGGCGTGAAGGAGCTGCGCCCGCGGCCGGCGCATGCGATCGGTTCGCTGTTGTTCTACTCCGTTGCCGTCGAGGGTGAACCCGCCGGGATCCAGCCGGTTTGGATCGACGTCTCCGCCGCTCCGGTAATGGAAGCCTGGATACAGGCGATGCGCGCGCACGAAAGCCAGGCGAAGACGCGGCCCTATTCGACGCTGCAACTCTCCCGGGCCGGCGTGAACGGCGCCCGCTGCGGCGTCCCGGCCGCCATTGCGCTCTATCCGAACGACCCGCTGGTCTTCGACTCGCTCGCGTCTCTCCGCCGCACGGCCCGGCGGTTTTGATCATGGCGGATTCCCGCGCGCTCCGCCTCGGCATCACGTGCTATCCGACCGTCGGTGGCAGCGGCATCCTCGCCTCCGCCCTGGGCGAGGAACTCGCGCGGCGCGGTCATGAGGTGCACTTCATCAGTTACGGACGTCCGTTCCGGATGCCGGTGGATGCCCCGCGGTTGTTTTTTCATCCGGTCGTCATCAACGACTACGAGCTCTTCAAGTACCCCGACTACACGTTGCCGCTCTCGGTCAAGATGGCCGAGGTCGCGCGCGACCACGCGCTCGACGTGCTGCACGTCCACTACGCCGTGCCGCATGCCACGGCCGCAATTCTCGCCCGCGCCATGCTGCCCGAGGCACGACGGCCGCGGGTCGTGACCACCCTGCACGGAACCGACACCACGCTGCTGGGCCGGGATCCCGGCTACGGTCCGGCCATCCGGCACGCGCTGCAGCAGTCGGATGCGGTGACGGCGGTGTCCGGGTGGCTGCGGGACGAGACGCATCGGCTGCTGGAGGTGGACCGGCCGATCGACGTGATCCACAATTTCTATTCGCCGAAACCGGCGAGGCGTTCGCGCGAGGAGGTGCGAAGCGAGCTGGGGATCGGCGAGGAGGCCATGATCCTGCACCTCTCGAATCTGCGGCCGGTGAAACGGATCGACCTATTGCTCGAGACCGTGGCGCGGGTGCGTCCGGCGTCCGCGTTCAAGCTCGTGATCTTGGCCGGCGGGGATTTCGCGCCGTTTGCGGAAAAGGTCCGGCAACTCGGAATTGGCGACCGGGTAATCGTGCAGGAGAATGTGCTGGATATTGAAGACTACCTGCAGGCCGCCGATCTCGGGCTCTTCACGTCGGCTTCGGAGAGTTTCTGTCTCAGCCTGCTGGAGGCGATGTGGTTCGGCTGCCCGAGTGTGTCGACGTCGGTCGGCGGTATCCCGGAAGTGGTGACAACGGGCGAGACCGGTGTGCTCGTCCCGGTGCTCGAGGCCGACGCGCTGGCCCGGGCTGTCGAGGGGTTGCTGGGCGATCCAGGGGCCCGGCAGCGGATGGGTCGAGCGGCGCAGCAGCGGGCGCAAACGCGGTTTTCCGCGGCCGCGATCGTGCCGCAGTACGAGGCGCTTTATCGGAGGGTTTGCGGTTCCCCAACTCCCTGAATCCGGACGAGCTCGCGCAGAGCGGCGGAGGCGCGGAGAATACGGGTCGGCGGTTTTTCCTGCGCCTCCGCGCCTCTGCGCGATATACTGCATTTCACCGCTCGCATTCCGAAGCAGGTGCGCTTTCGTTCTCCCCTCCATGTTCTCCCCGCATGACGTCTCCGGCCGGTGCTTCGCTGGCGCCCTGATTGCCCTCCTTTTTGCTCCGTTGCTGACCGCCCAGACGCCGGCGGCCAAGAGCCCGCGCGTTCCTTCCGACACGTCGGCCGCCACGGGCGAACTGGTACTGCACAAATGGTCCGGCGCGCTCAACGTTCCCGATCCCGTCGCGGTGGGCGTCGACCCGCAGGGCCGCGTCTACGTCGCCGCGACCACGCGCCGCAAGGTGGGCGACCTCGATATCCGCGAGCACACGATGTGGATTCCCGACGACGTCGGGCTGACGAGCGTGGCGGACAAGTCCGCGTTCTTCCGCCGCGAGCTAGCGCCCGGCAAGATGCGCGCGCCCCGCGGTTCGTTGCGTGATCACAACGGCGACGGCAGCATCGACTGGAACGATCTCACGCACCACACGGAGCGCATTTATCAGTTGCGGGATACGGATGGCGACGGGACGGCGGACAAGATGACCGTGTTCGCCGAGGGGTTTAACACCGAAGTGACCGGCATCGCGGCCGGCGTGATGTACCATGACGGCTGGGTCTATGCGACGATCGCGCCCGACCTGTGGCGGTTCAAGGACACGAACGACGACGGCGTGGCGGACATCCGCGAGGTCGTGGCCCACGGCTTCGGCGTGCACATCGCCTATGCCGGTCACGACATGCACGGGCCCATCGTCGGTCCCGACGGCCGCATCTACTGGTCCATCGGCGACAAGGGCCTGAACGTCACCTCGAAGGAGGGCCGGAACTTCGCGTTTCCCAACGAAGGCGCGATGATGCGGGTCGAGCCCGACGGATCGCATTTCGAGATCTACGCCCGCGGGCTGCGCAACGTGCAGGAGCCGGCGTTCAGCGATTTCGGCGATGTCATCGGCGTGGACAACGACGCCGACCAGCCGGGCGAACGAGAGCGTTTCGTGCACATCATCGAGGCAAGCGACACCGGGTGGCGCTGCAATTTCCAGTACATGCGGACCGACAGTCCCTGGATCCGGGAAGGCTTGTGGAAACCGAAGTTTCCGGGCCAGGCCGCGTACCTGCTGCCGGCGCTGCTCAGCTATTCGGACGGCCCGGCGGGCTTCAAACACGACCCGGGCACCGCGCTCGGCGAGCGGCAGCGCGGCATCTACCTGCTGAACGAATTCCCCTCCGGAAAAATGAAGGGCTTCCGCGTCGAGCGCGACGGTGCGACCTTCAAGATGGTGGACGCCCGCATCGTGAACGACGGCGTCATGGGCATCGGCTCGAGCTGGCACCCGGACGGCTCGCTCTTCATGGCGGACTGGATCGGCGGTTATCCGCTCGATGAACTCGGCGCGGTCTGGCGTATCGACAGCAAAGATACCGCGATCAGTCCGCTGCGGGCGGAGACCCACCGGGTGCTCAAGGCGGGCTTTGCCCAACGCCCCGACGCCGAGCTCGTCACGCAGCTCGGGCACCGCGATCAACGCGTGCGGCAGGGCGCGCAGCTTGAACTCGCGAAGCGCGGACGGAAGGACGCCTTGCTGGGCGTGGCCCGTGATGGCAGGGCCGAGCTGTTGGCGCGTGTGCATGCACTCTGGGGCTACGGACAACTCCTGCGCCGCAGCGCCGCCGATGCGACGTCGATCGCGACGCTGCTCCGGGATGCGGATGCCGAGATTCGCGCGCAGACGGCGAAGATCCTTGGTGACGCCGCCGCCACCGGAGCGAAAGGACTGGGCACGGCGTTGGTCGCACTGCTGGGCGATGCCTCGCCGCGCACACGCCTGCAGGCCGCGATCGCAGTGGCAAAGTTTCGCGAGCCCTCGGCCGTGCCCTCGCTCTTTGCGCTCGCGGCGAAAGAAGGCGACGACCCGGTGATGCGTCATGCCGCCGTCACGGGGCTGGCGGGCTGCGCCACGGCCGAGCAGTTGGCGGCGAAGACGGCCGACGCATCGGTGGCCGTCCGGCTCGCCGCCGTGGTCGCGCTACGGCGCCAGGAGTCGCCGGCGGTGGCCCGCTACCTCGGTGATGCCGACGTGCGCGTGGCAGAGGAGGCCGCGCGGGCGATCCATGACGACCTTTCGATTCCCGCCGCGTTGCCCGAGCTGGCGGCGGTGCTCGCGACGCCGGCGCGGAGCGACGTCGTGACGCGCCGCGCGATGAACGCCGGCCTGCGTGTGGGCACAGCTGAGGCGGCGGGCCGCTTGCTGGACTTTGCGTTGAACAGCGCCGCCCCGTTGCCGATGCGTCGCGAGGCGCTGGTGACGCTGCGGGTGTGGCGTGACCCGCCGCGGCTCGACCTGGTCGACGGCTACGCGCGCAAGTTCAAGCCGGCGGCCATCGAGGGCGTGCTGACGCCCAAATTGGACGCGCTGCTGGCGCTCGGCGACGCCGGGCTCAAGACACTCGCGATCGAAATCATGATTGCGCACCGGCTGAAAGCCCGCCCCGAGCAGATCGCGTCCATTGTTGCCGACACGAACGCGTCCGGCGAACTGCGGGCGCAATCGCTCCGCCTCATGGGCGGCGACGCGCGCGCCCATCCCGCGTTTGAAAGCGCGCTCGGCGCAGGGCTCGCCGCCGCCGCTCCGGCTCCGCTGCACCAGGCCGCGCTTGACCTGTTGCTGACGGCGGATCCGGCGCGACTCGCACGGGCCGTGTCCGACACCTTGCGGCGTCCGGGCGAGCCGGAGAAGCAGCATGCGATCGCGCTGCTCGCGCGGGCGGGTCATCCCGACGCCGATGCGGTCCTCGGCCGGGAAGCCGACGCGCTGACGGCCGGCCGGATCACGCCGGCGTTGAAGCTCGATGTGATCGAGGCGCTGCGGGTGCGCGCTCCAGGCAACGCGGGACTCGCCGCCAAGCTGAAAGCTTACGAGGCCCAGCCGGGCGCGGTGCGGCAGGAGGAATTGCTGACCGGGGGCGACGTGCTCCGCGGCCGCGATATCGTGGCCAACCATCTCGCCGCGAATTGCACCGCCTGCCACAGCGTCGAGACAGGCGCGGGCAGCGAAGTCGGGCCGAACCTCCGGACCATCGGGGCGCAGCGGGACGTGACCTATCTGCTCGAGTCGTTGATCAACCCGTCGGCAACCATCGCCACCGGCTATGGCATCGTGAACGTGACGTTGAAGAACAAGTCAGAGGTGACGGGCACGTTGGCGAAGGAAACACCCGAGGCCGTCACGGTGCGGCTCTTCGACGGCCGGCAGCAAACGATCGCGCGCACCGAGGTCGCGACGCAGACGCCGCCCGTTTCGATCATGCCGCCCATGACCGGAATCCTGAAGCCGACGGAGTTGCGGGACGTCGTCAGCTATCTGGCGAGTTTGAAGGGTGGCGGTCGTGGAGGGCGCCCCGCGGCGAAATCCGGCGGGGAGTGAAGGGCGGCGGTTGGTTCGTTCCCCGTGGGCTTCAGATTTCGAATCTGCCTCTCTGGGAGCGCCGCCCGCCCCCGCCGGGATTAAAGCGCTGCGGCCCGGGACGGCCCCCCACCGAGGAGGGGCACAACCAAAACACACGCCGCCGCGGTTGACATGGCCCAAAACAAAAGCGCCCACACATACACAACAAGACCAC